>DATGLO010000345.1:0-3256 GCA_035294105.1 Allostellaceae bacterium | reverse complement strand
GGTCGATCCAAGCCCGTGGCCGCTCTTCGGCTCGCTCAGCGCCGGGATTCTCACCGGGGGCGCCGTGTGGTGGATGCATGGCGGCTCGCCCTGGATCATGGCGCTCGGCTTCCTCGGCGTGCTCTGCATCATGTTCGTGTGGTGGCGCGACGTGATCCGCGAGGCGGTGTTCGGCGGCTTCCACAATCCGGTCGTGCAGATCGGGCTGCGCTTCGGCATGGCGCTCTTCATCGCCTCGGAAGTGATGTTCTTCTCGGCCTTTTTCTGGGCCTATTTCAGCGCCGCGCTCTATCCGACGGCGGCGATGGGCTTCACTTGGCCGCCGAAAGGCATCCATCCCTTCGATCCGTTCGAGGTGCCGTTCCTCAACACGCTCGTGCTGCTCACCTCGGGCACGACAGTGACCTGGGCGCATCACTCGCTCCTCGAAAACAACCGCAAGGGTCTCATTCAGGGTCTCGCGCTCACCGTCTTCCTGGGCCTGTGCTTCACCGGGCTGCAGGCCTATGAGTACACGCACGCCGCCTTCGGCTTCACCCAGGGCATGTATCCCTCGACCTTCTTCATGGCGACGGGTTTCCACGGCGCGCATGTCATCATCGGCACGACCTTCCTCTTCGTCTGCCTCATTCGCGCGATCAAGGGTCACTTCCGCCCCGATCACCATTTCGGCTTCGAGGCGGCGGCCTGGTACTGGCACTTCGTCGACGTCGTCTGGCTGTTCCTCTTCGTCTGCATCTATTGGTGGGGCAGCGCCGGCGTTACCTCTTTCGGCGAATAGCCGGGTGCGTAAGCCGCGATGAGCGGGGCGGAATCCTATCCGCCGGTTTCGGTTCTCGCCGTTGCGCTTCGATGCCGGTGTCCGCGTTGCGGCGAGGGCAAGCTCTATAACGGGCTGCTGTCGGTCGCGCCGCGCTTCGCGGTGTGCGGTCTCGATCTCGCCGCAGAGGACACGGGCGATGGCGCCGCAGTGTTCGTCGTGCTGATCCTCGGCGCGATCGTCGTCGGCCTCGCCATCCTCGTCGAAGTGGTATTCGCGCCGCCCTTCTGGGTGCATATTGTCTTATGGACGCCGTTCATCATCGGCGGTGCGATTGCGATGTTGCGGCCGCTCAAGGCGTGGCTGATCGCGATGCAATTCCGGCATCATCTTCTTGGCTGATCGGGTGGCGCGCCGCTCGCTGCTTTGGCCGACCCTATGGTCGATCTTCGGCCTGTTGCTGCTCCTCGGCCTCGGCACCTGGCAGGTGCAGCGGCTCCACTGGAAAGAAGGCCTGATCGCCGAGCGCAATGCCGCGCTCGCGGCCCCGCCGGTGCCGTTGCCGCAGACGCTCGATGCGGCGCGGCCGCTCGAATTCCATCCGGTGCGCGCCGAGGGGCAGTTCCTCAACGACCGCGAGCTTTATCTCAACGCGCAATCGCTCGCGGGCGAACAGGGCTTTCACGTGTTGACGCCGTTCCGCTTGGACGACGGCGCGATTCTGATGGTCGATCGCGGCTTCGTTCCGACCGAGAAGCAAGCGCCGGCGACTCGCGCCCAAGGTCAGATCGCCGGTCCGACGACGGTGATCGGCTTGCTGCGCCTGCCCGAGGCACCGGGCTGGTTCACGCCGCCGAACGAGCCGCAAAAGAATTCCTGGTTTTCGATCGATCTCGAGGCGATGGCCGAGGCCGCGGGAGTCGGCAGCGCGCTGCCTTTCTATGTCGATGCCGCCAAGACGCCGCCCAATCCCGGCGGCTGGCCGTTGGGCGGGCAGACGATCACCGATCTGCCGAACGATCATTTGCAATATGCTATTACGTGGTACGCCTTGGCGGTGGCGCTGGTCGTCATCTATATCCGCTTCGCGCAACGCCGCTTGCGGAGTGATTCATGACCGCCCCATCGCCGACGACTGGCCCTTACGCCGCGCTCGAAGCGCGTTTCCGCCGCCTCGGCGCGCTCGGCGAGGCGCAGGCCGTGCTGCATTGGGACATGGCGACGCAGATGCCGGAAGGCGGCGCCGAGGCGCGCGCCGAGCAGCTCGCGACCTTGAAGCTTATCCGCCACGACATCCTGGGCGATGCGGCGCTGCCCGATCTCTTCGCCGGCGCGGAGGCGCAGAACGATCTCGATCCGTGGCAGCGCGCCAATCTCGGCGAGATGCGGCGCTCGTGGCTGCACGCGACCGCGGTGCCGGCCGAGCTCGTCGAGGCGTCGTCGAAAGCCGCCTCGGCGTGCGAGATGGTGTGGCGACAGGCGCGGCCGGCCAGCGACTTCGCGCGCGTGCTGCCGGCGCTGCAGAAGGTGCTCGATCTGACGCGCCAGGTCGCCGCGGCCAAGGCGGCAAAGCTCGGCACCAGCCCCTATGACGCGCTCTTGGACCAATACGAGCCCGGCGGCAGCACCGCCGCGATCGACCGCGTCTTCGCGCCGTTCGCCGCGCATCTGCCCGGGCTTATCGACGATGCGCTGGCCGCGCAAGGAAAGCGCCCGGCGCCGCTCGTGCCCGAAGGCCCGTTCCCGATCGCCAAGCAGCGCGACGCCGCGGTCAAGCTGATGGAGCGCATCGGCTTCGATTTCGATCACGGCCGGCTCGATATCAGCCTTCATCCGTTCTGCGGCGGCACGCCCGACGATGTGCGCATCACCACGCGCTACGAGGAAGGCAATTTCCAGCGCGCGCTGCAGGGCGTTCTGCACGAGACCGGCCATGCGATGTACGAGCGCGGCTTGCCCGAGGCGTGGCGGCGTCAGCCCGTCGGCCGCGCCCGCGGCATGAGCCTGCACGAAAGCCAGTCGCTGCTGGTCGAGATGCAGGTCTGCCGCTCGCGCGCGTTCCAGCGCTTTGCCGCGCCGATCCTGCGCGATGTCTTCGGCGCGTCGGGCCCGGCATGGGAGGCCGAGAATCTCTATCGCCTCGGCACGCGGGTCGAGCGCAGCTTCATCCGCGTCGATGCCGACGAGGTGACCTATCCGGCGCATGTCATCCTGCGCTACCGGCTGGAGCGCGCGTTGCTCGCCGGCGATCTCGCCTTGAAGGACCTCCCGGCGGCCTGGAACGACGGCATGAAGGCGCTCCTCGGCATCGTGCCGCCCGACGATCGCCGCGGCTGCCTCCAAGACATTCATTGGTACGAAGGAGCGTTCGGTTACTTCCCGACCTATACGCTCGGTGCGATGACCGCGGCACAGCTCTTCGATGCGGCAAAGCGCGCCGATCCCGGTATCCTGCCAGGCATCGAGCGCGGCGATTTCGCGCCGCTGATGGCGTGG
>DATGLO010000344.1:0-2833 GCA_035294105.1 Allostellaceae bacterium | reverse complement strand
GTCGGCGACGTGAGTCTCGGCGTTCAGATGCAGGCGGTTGAGATTGGCGTTGAGCCGCTCGATGCGCCGCGGCGAGCGATCGAGCGCGATGACATGCGCGCCGGCGGCCGCGAGCTGCGCAGTCTTGCCGCCCGGGGCCGCGCAAAGGTCGAGCACCGTCTTGTCGGCGACATTGCCGAAGAGCTTTGCCGGCATCGCCGCGGCGGCGTCTTGTACCCACCATGCCGCTTCGTCATAGCCGGGCAGGTTGGCGATCGGCCCGCCTGCCTGGCGGCGCAGCGTGCCGGTCGGCAAGAGCACGGCATCGAGCCGCTCGCGCCAGCGCTCGGCATCGCCGCGCACCGAGATGTCGAGCGGCGCTTCGTGCAAATGAGCGAGCGCGATGTCGCGCGTCGTCGCTTCTCCATAGGCGTCGGACCAGTTGCGCCACAACCACGCCGGCACGTTGAGCTTCGCCTCGTCTTGCGACTGGATCAGCGCCGCGCCTTCTTGACTGAGACGCCGGAGCACTGCATTGACGAGACCTTTGTACGAAAGAAAACCCCGCGCTTCGGCGAGATCGACCGATGTCGCGACCGCGGCATGCGGCGGCGTGCGCAGAAACAAGAGCTGCGCCAAGCCGAGACGAAGCAAATCCTGCGTCGCGGCGGCGCGCGCCGGCAGCGGCTTCTCGAGGCAATGCTCGATCAGCGCATCGATCTGCCCCAAGCGTCTCAAGACCGTCGCGACGAGCAGGCGCGCGAAAGCGCGATCGCGCGCCGGCAATTCCGCCATCGCCGGATGGTCGTCGATCGCTTCATCGAGCGGATGTTTTTGACGTAATACCGAGCCGATCAGATCGAGCGCAGCGCCGCGCGCGGAGATCGAACTCGTCGAGCCTCGGACTGCGGACAAACTCGGCATCGGCTTAAACTGGCGCTTAGTGCTTGATGCTTCAATACACTTACGCGATCTTAGTTTGGCCGAAACAATGCCAAAGTTCTGTCACTTTGGCCTTTTACCCTCCGAGCGGTATGCGTCGAGTAGGCGCGCGAAGCTCGACAGCATCGCGCGCTCGATTTCCGGCTGCCCGCCCAGCCGTGACAAAGCCAGCCCTGCTGCCTCCAATGTCGACAAGCCTTCACGCCGCGGCTCGCGACGCAACTTGCCGTAGCGCGAGGGCTGCTTGGGGTTGAGCGCCAAACGCCGGCATTTTAGCACCCAGGCGTTGCGCCACCACAAGGTCTTTGCCTGGCTCCAGCTTCCATCGAGCGCGACGATGCCTTCGATCGCAGCGAGCGCGCGATCCTGCGCGGCGGCAGGCACGCCTTTGCTGTCGAGCAAGGTCAGCTCGCGACCTTTCGGCAAAGTCGCGGCGCTGGCGGCGCCGAGATAAAGCACCGCCCAGCGCTTTGGGTCGACCTCGCGGCCGAGCGCCTTTGCAAGGCTCGGCCAGCTCAAGCCGACCTTCATCGTCGCATGCTTCAAATGGAGGAGCGTCAGACGCGCCGTGCCGAGTTCGCGATCCTGCTCCTGCGGATGTTGCAGGATCAAGAGCGCGATGCGATTGTCCAGCGGCGCGATATCGCCGCAGACGCAGAGCTGCCCGGGCTTGCCGCAACGCGCGCAAACCGCCGCGCTCGTGCGCGCTATCGCGTTCGGTGTGTCGGGATCGGGCATCATTCCCGCTCTAAGCAAGCGCCGGGCGGTCCTGCAAGCGAGCCCTGGCGCCGGTCGCAGGCGAGCGCCATAGTAGAGCGATGGATAAGAGCGAAGAGCTTTCCCGCAAGGATAAGGCGCCGGTAACCGCGCCGAAGCCTGAGCCCAAGACCGAGCGCGAGATCGGCGGGCCCAAAGGCCCCGAGCCGACGCGCTACGGCGATTGGGAAACCAACGGCCGTTGCACGGATTTTTAACGGCCCGCAGGCAAGGATCGCGCCGTGGCTGATTTCCGCGACCGCAACGTGATCGTAACCGGCGGCACGGGTGCGCTCGGCGCCGCCGTGGTCGGCGAGCTTCTCGCCAGCGGCGCGACTTGTCACATCCCCTATTACGTCGAAGCCGAAGAGCAGAACTTTCCGCATCGCGCGCATCCGCGGGTGAAGCTGATCGGCGGCATGAATCTCGGCTCACAGACGGTCGTGACGCGGTTTTACGAAAGCGTGCCCAGGCTCTGGGCATCGATCCATCTCGCGGGCGGCTTCCTCGCCTCGCCGATCGCCGCGACCGACGAGGCCGAGGTGATGGGCATGCTCCGCACCAACCTGCTCACGACTTTTCTTTGCTGCGCGGCGGCGGTGACGGCGATGCGTCGCGCCGCTCATGGCGGCGGCCGCATCGTCAATGTCGCGGCGCGGCCGGCCCTCGAGCCGCGGCTCGGCGCGGGCGCGATCGCCTATACGGCGAGCAAAGCGGGTGTCGCGGCGCTGACCCAGGCGCTCGCCGCCGAGGTGCTCAACGACAACATCCTCGTCAATGCGGTGGCGCCGTCGATGATCGATACCGAGGCCAATCGCAAGGCGATGCCGCGCGCCGATTATTCGCTGTGGCCGAAGCCGGCCGAGGTGGCGGCGATCATCTGCAATCTCGCCGCGCCGAGCAACCGCATCACCAGCGGCGCCATCATCCCGGTCTACGGACGCGCCTGAGGTTAGTCGTTGCGGCAAAGAAAAAGCCCGGCAGTTTTCTGCCGGGCTTTCTGCGGTGGCCTTGCTTGGGCCGCTCAGTTGCGGCGGTTGCCCATCAACTGCAACAGCATCACGAACAGGTTGACGAAATCGAGATAAAGGCGGAGGGCGCCCATGATCGACTTTTTGCCGGCGACGGCGGTGCTGTCGCCTTGCCAGTACATTTC
>DATGLO010000343.1:0-2161 GCA_035294105.1 Allostellaceae bacterium | reverse complement strand
ACCTTGCCGTCGACGGTCCACGCCGTCGGCGTCACCATCGATTCTTGGGTGTGGTTGTCCTGCCAGGACTTGGGGATCGGATAGATGGTGAATTTCCTGGCCTTGGTGTCGAACTTGGCGACGCCGGTCTGATACATCATCGAGACCCAGAGATTGCCTTGCGGGTCGAGCTCGAGATCGAGCGTGCCGGTCGGGAAGCCCTTCTTCACCATCGGCAGCGGATAGTCGACCACCTTGCCGGTCTTGGGATCGAGCGAGCCGATGAACTGGTGGCCGAAATCGGCGTACCACACCATGCCGTCGGCCGTGCGCACCACGTCATGCGGCTGCGCATCCGGCCGCTTCAAATCGTATTCCGTGATGATGACATGGGTAGCGCGGCCGCTGGGGCGCGCGAGCGTCTTGAGCGGAAAGTTCCACGTCGATTGCTTGCTGAGATCGATCGAGGCCATCCAATCGGCAAAAGGCTGGAGCTGCGCCGGCGTACCGAAAGGCCGCTGCACGCCGCCGACCGTCGGCTGTGGATGCGAGGGCACGCTGCCCGGCGAATAGCCTGCCATCCGCAGATAGATCTTCTGGAAGTCGTCGGGCGTGTGGGTCGAGAGGAAAATGCGTTCGAGCGAATGGCAGCCATCGCAATTGGCGAGGAACTGGCGCTGCTGCTCGGTACCCGGCGCGCTCATCATCCATTCCGCGTCGGTGAGCTGGTCGTAGAGCTTTGCGGCTTTATCGAGCTTCAAGTCGGCCGTAGCGGTCTTACCGGCGGCGACAGCGGCACTGGCGAAATGGCCGTCGAGCTCATAGCCGACGGCGCGGATGGCGAGATCGTATTTGCCGGGGCTGAGCCGCGAGGCGGGGAAGGCGTAGTGCCCCTGCTCGTCGGTGACGACGGTCGTCGTTATCGTCGAGCCCGTCTTGGTGGCGCTGACCAACACGCCGCCCATCGCGCCTTCGGCGTCGGAGCGAACCGTGCCTTGGAGCGCGACTGCGCCGCTATCGCCGGCCATCGCCGGCAGAGCGAGTGCAAGAAAGAACAAACTGGCGAGGAAACCGACGGCGACGCGCATCCCAGGCATCATCCCCTCCAATCGCTCTGTCGATCCGGACCTCCGGCTTACGCTCTCACCACCGATACCGGCGTCTCATTTTTTGTATTTGCCGGTGAGCTGCGGCGCCATCACGTCTTCGAAGCCTTTTTCCTGCCGCTCCAGCCGCGTTTCGCGCGTCCAGGTGCGTTTCAGATCGTCGCGCACCTTGATGGTCAACCGGCCAAGACCTTCGGTTTCGAGCTCGACCGTGTCGCCGTCCTGGAAGGCGTTGAGACCGCGATGGTTGGTGCCGGTGGCAAGGATGTCGCCCGGCTCGAGCGTATGGATCGAGCTGACGAACTCGACGCAGCGCGGAATCTTATGCGCCATGTCGCTGGTATTGAAATTCTGCTTCAGCGTGCCGTTGACCCACAGCTTGATCTGCAGCTTCTGCGGATCGGTGATCTCGTCGGCGGTGACGATATAGGGACCGATCGGCGCGAAGGTCTCGCGCGCCTTCATCTGATAGAAAGTGTTGCCGGCAGGCGGCAGGCCGCGGGCCGAGCCATCGATGAAATTGACATAGCCGAAGATGTGGCTCATCGCGTCGGCGGCTTTGATGTTCGTGCCGCGCTTGCCGATGACCAGCGCGACCTCGGCCTCTCCTTCGAACACACTCGCCGGCACGTCCGGCAGGATCATGGTGTCGCCGGGGCCGATGATGCTGTTGGGCGATTTCATGAAGGCGTTGATCGGCGCCGGCTCCTTACGCGTTCCGTCTTCCATATAGTTGACGGCCATGCAGTCGATGTTGTTCGGCTTGGGCAGCGGCGCGCGCAGCTTGACGCTCGACAGCGCCACGCCCTTGCCCGCGGCGGCCGCGTCCTCGAGTTTCTTCTTGTATTCGCCCCAGCGCTCGATGAGGCCGTTCATCAAATTGCCGGGATTGGTGTGCGGAATCGCCTGCACGGCGGCGGACACATCGACGATCGTGTCGCCCTTGATGACGCCGAGCCGATAATTGTCGAAATAGCCGATACGCATGCCGTTATCCTCCCTTGGATGAGGGTTTTCTAGCTCTGCCGCGGCGGCGCGGCAAATCGCCCGGTGAAGGCGGCTTAGCCGGCCTTTTC
>DATGLO010000342.1:0-6484 GCA_035294105.1 Allostellaceae bacterium | reverse complement strand
CGCCGCTTTGCGCTGACCGTCGTTGATCGCGGCCCAGATACGCTGCGGCGTCGCCGGCATCTCGATATTGCCGACGCCATAGGGCTGCAGCGCGTCGAGGATGGCGTTGATCACAGTCGGCGTCGAGGCGACCGTGCCGCCCTCGCCCACGCCCTTGATGCCCAAGGGATTCGACTTCGACGCCACCGGGCTGAAATCGACTTGGATCGACGGAACGTTGTCGGCGCGCGGCACGCCGTAATCCATCAGCGAGCCCGAAAGGAAGTGCCCGTGCTCGTCATGGACGATGTCCTCCAAGAGCGCCTGGCCCGCGCCCTGCACCACGCCGCCATGGATTTGGCCTTGCGCCAAGAGCGGATTGACCACGGTACCGATATCGTCGACCACGGTGTAGCGATCGAGCGTGACCGCGCCGGTGTCGGGATCGATCTCGACCTCGCAGATATGGCAGCCATTGGGGAAGCTCGGTACGTCCGCCGAGAACGCGCCCGCGCCGGTCAGGCCGACGCCGAGCTCCGCTGGGATGCCGACTGGGATGAACGACATCGCCGCGAGCTTTTGCAGCGGCATCACCTTGTCGGTGCCGGCAATGGTAAACTTGCCGTCGGCGAAGGTGATGTCGGCAGGCGAGGCTTCGAGGAAATGCGCCGCCCATTTCTTGCCTTTCTCGATCACCTCGTCGGCCGCCGCGCGCAGTGCCGAGCCGCCGACCATCATCGAGCGCGAGGCATAGGTGCCGCGGCCGGCCGCGACCTGGTCGGTATCGCCCTGGGCGAAGCGCACATTCTCGATCGGGATGCCGAGCCAGCCCGAGACCATCTGCGCATAGACGGTCTCGTGGCCTTGCCCATGGCTGAAGGTGCCGGCATGGACCGTGCACATGCCCGAGGGATCGAAGCGAATCTCCATCCGGTCGTTGAAGATGCCGGTATTGTCGACATAGGCGACGATGCCGCGGCCGCGCTTCTTGCCCGCCTTCTCGCTCGCCGCCTTGCGCGCCTCGTAGCCGTTCCAATCGGCGATGCCTTGCGCCTTCGCCATGGCCGCGGCGAAATCGCCGCTGTCATAAGTCCAGCCGGTCTTGGTGGCAAAGGGCATCGCCGCCGGCTTGATGAAGTTCTTCTTGCGGATCTCGGCGCGGTCGATCTTCATCTCCTGCGCCGCCTTATCGATGAGGCGCTCCATGATGTAGACCGCTTCGGGACGCCCGGCGCCGCGATAGGGAATGGTGGGCGGCGTATTGGTGAACACGGCGCTGTTGAAGACCGCGACCGCGGGGATGTCGTAGACCGTCGGCGCGAGCTTCATCACGAACAGCACCGGCACGATGCCCGACCCTTCGATATAAGCGCCGACATTGTGCAAGCCCTTCCAGCGCAGCGCCAGGAAGGTGCCGTCTTTGTCGAGGGCGAGCTCCGCCGTGACATGGACGTCGCGGCCCTGATCGTCGCCGAGCAAAGCCTCGCTGCGGGTGGGGATCCATTTGACCGGGCGGCCGACGCGCTTCGCGGCCCACGGCACGACGACTTCTTCCGGATAGAGGTTGCCCTTCATGCCGAAGCCGCCGCCGACATCCTTGGCGATGACGCGGAAGGCGGCTTCGGGCAGATGCAGCAGATGCGCGAGGCCGTGCCGCAGCCCGTGCGGATTCTGCGTCGAGCTATAGACCGTGAAGCGGCCGGTGCCGCTGTCGTATTCGGCGAGGCAGCCGCGCGGCTCCATGGTGAAGGCATTGAGGCGGTTGTTGAAGAGCTCGAGCTTCGTCACATGCGCGGCCTTGGCGAAAGCGGGATCGACCGCATCGACATTGCCCATGCGCAAGGTGAAGCAGATGTTATTGGGGCTTTCGCTATAGACCAGCGGCGCGCCGTCTTTCACCGCGTCGGTCGCGCGCACCACGACCGGCAGCTCTTCGTATTCGATGTTGACGAGATCGACCGCGTCGCGCGCCTGGCCTTCGGTCTCGGCGATGACGATGGCGACGCGCTCGCCGACATAGCGCACCTTGTCGACCGCCAAGGGGAAATGCTGGCTGCGATAGGCCTTGGGGCCGCCGAAATCCTCGGGCATCGCCTCGGCCATGATCGGCCCCAGCTTGTCGGCGGCGTAATCCTTGCCGGTCAGGACCGCGACGACGCCGGGCGCCTTGAGCGCCGCCGAAGCGTCGATCTTCTTGATATTGGCATGGGCATAGGGCGAGAAGATGAAGACGCCATGCGTCTGCCGCGCGAGGTCGATATCGGCCACGTATTTGCCGCGGCCGGTCAAGAAACGCGGGTCTTCCTTGCGGGTAACGGGTTGTCCGATACCGAATGCCATCTCCGAGCCCTCCCTGTAGGCGCCGCGGATGTCCGCGGCGGCCGATAGCGAACGGATTGTTGCAAGGGGCTAAGGGGAAGGCAAGCGGGCCTTCTGCAAAGAGCCGTAGCGATCACCGTTGAGCCCGGGCCAACGCCGCAGCAGCATCGCGAAGCGGCATGAAGAGGCGGTGTGGATTGTTGGGAAAAGAAACGAAGCCAAAGCGTCTATAGAAGTCCGCGGCGCTGTCGTCTTTAGCGTCGACGACGATCGCGAAAACCGCCAGCGTGCGTGCCGCATGCAGCACGCGGTGGACGGCGTCCGCTAGCAGCAGGCCGCCCACCCCTTTGTCGCGCAAACGCTGGTCGCGCGCCAGGCGGCCGACCAGCGCGGCAGGAATGAGGCCGTACCTTGGCAGCCGTTTCGCCAATGCAGGCGGCAGATCGTCGATCGCGAGTGTGAAAGAACTGAGGCTATAAAATCCTATAACGCCGAATTGATCGTCGATAGCAACGAAAATTCGCGAGACATTCCGCCGCTCGTCCTGACCTGCGCGGTGGCGAAACCAGTCGTCGATCGCGGCGACACCGCAAGAAAACGTCGCCCGGTTGTGGCGACCGAGCGGCTCGATCGCGACGAGCATTCCGTTTAGCCGAAAAGGCGACGATGACGCCTCAACGCTTCGACCAAACGTGCGTGGGCGCGGGGCTTGCGCTCCAGCGCCGCCAGGAAAGCAGTGCGGTCCGCCCCTACAAGCGTCATCCGTTCGTGCTCTTCGAGGAGGCGCCTTGCGCCTTCATACGCAAGATCGCCGGCTGCAAGGCCTGTAACCGACATGGCTTGGCGGATGACCCGCTTGGCCGAGGGCGCGATTCGCAACTCGAGGCGTTCGGACTTTAGTTCGCGGCGCGGATCGACAGGCTTTTTGCGCGCTAATGGCATGCCTCGTTTTGTACGGCAATTAACCGTGCAAAGCAAGCGCCTGTCCCGTCCTCAAAACGTAATCACGATCCTTCCGCGCGTGCCGTGGGCTTCGAGGCGGCGATGGGCTTCGGGCGCTTGTGCGGCCGAATAGGTTGCGGCGACGCGCAGCGTGAGCTTGCCTTTTTCAACGAGCCGCGCCAGCCGGTCGAGCTTGTCGTGCTCGAAGGCGTAATTGCCGACCGAGGTCGTGCTGAACTGGATGCCGCGGGTCGGCGAGCCCGGCCAGCCGCGCACCGAATTGAAGGCGCCGCCGTCCTTCACCGCCGCGACCACCTTCTCTTTCAGCACCGCGCCGTCGGAGAGGCCGTCGACGCCGTTCGGGAAATGCCGCCGGATGCGCTCAGCAACATCGTCGCCGCGGCGCACGACGATATCGGCGCCGAGCGACTTGACCAACGCTTCGTCTTTTTCCGAGGCATCGGCGATGACGGTCAGGCCTTCGGCCTTGGCGAGCTGCACGACATAGCCGCCCATCGCACCGGCGGCGCCGGTGACGGCGATCACCTGCCCGGGCTTCAGCGCCAGCTTGTCGAGCACCTGGCGCGCGGTGAGGCCGTTCATCGGCAGGCTCGCGGCCTCGGCATGCGATTTGCCCTTGGGCGCGAGCACCACCGAGCGCGCATCGAGCACGAGCTGCTCGCGATAAGCGCCGTGCGTCCCTTTCGGCACGACGATCGCGAGCACGTTGTCGCCGACCTTTAGGCCGCTCACGCCGGCGCCCACCTCATCGACGACGCCGGCCGCTTCCATGCCCGGCACGTAAGGCGGCGGCACGTCCTTGAGCTGCTCGGCGCGCGAGCCGTTGCGCAGGAACGTATCGGTCGGATTGACCGTCGCCGCAAAGTTGCGGATACGCACTTGCCCGGCCCCGGCATGCGCCTCGGGCAGATCGATGACCTGAAGCTCTTCGGGTCCGCCGAATTTCAACACGCCGACTGCGCGCATCCCTCGCCTCCTTCGTCGAAGTGATCGCCCGATCCTACAGCAAGCGACGATTTACACTCTTTGGCCTAGGAACCGCCGAAACTCAGTGCCCCCAGGTATTCTCGTAGTCGCGCTTGGCTTCGTCGGTGAGGTATTTTTCCTCGACCTCGCGCACGCGCGCGGTGTTGGTCAGCACCGCCTGCTCGACCGGGCCCCACTTACCGTAGTCGCCCTTTTTGCGCCGGGCGCGGTCGTCGATATAGGCGCCGCCTTGCTCGCGCATGTCGTTGAGCTTCTCCCATGACGCCTGAAGGCCCCAGGTCGCGGCGATGGTCGGATACATCACCATGCAAGCGCCGAGATCGGCGTATTCCTGATTGCTTGGCGGCGGCTCGATCGTGTTCGCCCAAAGCGCGAAGAGCGGCGCCGGGACTTCCTTGCAGGCGCGCTTCAGTTGCGCGCGCGTCTCGCATGAATTGAGCCAGATGAAATCGGCGCCGCCTTCGGTCACATAGGCAATGGAGCGTTCGAGCGCCTGCTCGAAGTTGCCGCCTTCGGCGCCCAGGACATCGGTGCGCGCACAGATGACGAATTCCGGGTCCATCTCGTTGCGCGCGGCAACCGCGGCCTTGAGCTTGCCGATATGCTCGGCCATCGAGACGCAGCGCCGCCCCGCCATGGTCGCGGATTTCTTGGGCGCTTCCTGATCCTCAAGCTGCATGCCGGCGGCGCCCGAGCGGCACACCTCGCGCACCGCGTAATCGGCGTTGACCGCGTTGCCATAGCCGGTGTCGCAATCGACGAAGATCGGGATATCGCAGATCGCCGCCGCGTGGCGCACGTGATCGACCACATCGCGCAGGCCGATGAAGCCGTTATCGGGCATGCCCAAGAGGAAGGCAGACATCTGCGAGCCCGCGAAGAAAAAGGACTCGAACCCGGCGCGCTCGGCCATCTTCGCATAAAGCGGCGAAAAGCCGCCCGGCATCACGGTGCAACGCGGCCCCGTCAGCAGCTCGCGGAATTTCCTGCGTTTGGCGCGGACGGCGTCATGCGCATTCATAACGAGAAGGCCCCCTGTTTGTTGAGTGCTAATCCGCCTCGAACTTGTAGGCGCGCGCGAATTTCGTCACCGGCTCGTCCGACATGCAAAAGAGCTGCGAATCCTTGGTCGCCTTATGCTCGAACTTCGTCCAGGTCGGGATCGCGAAGATGTCGCCGCGCTGCCATTCGAGGCGCTTGTCGCCGGCTTGGGTCTCGCCGCTGCCCTCCATCACGCAGAAGACCCGGTTAGCGGTCGAGCGTTGGCGCCGCGTCTTGGCGCCTGAATGGAGCCGCTCCACGGTCAAGAGCATCGTCGGCATAGTCGGCGCTTCGAGGATGATGCGCGCGCCGTGGAAGCCTTCGTTGTCGGCGATCGCCTTGTCGAGGCGGCGCGCGATCTCGTCGCGCGGGAAGCGATAGGGCGAGGTCGTCACCTCTTTCGGATGCTCGTCGAAGCGTTGGGGATTGTCCTCGTAGAACATGTTCTCGAGGTTGCGCATCAACGGGACGTCGAGCCCGTCGAACCAATAAGCCGGCTGATCGCCGTCATGGCCGTGCTCGTGCCAGCACCAGCCCGGCGTCAGCACGACGTCGCCCGTCTCCATCGGCGTTTTCTCGCCGTCGACCGTCGAATAAGAGCCGTGCGCGTCGATGATGACGCGCAGCGCATGCGCGGTGTGGCGATGCGATGGCGCTTTCTCGCCCGGCAGGATCATCTGATAGGCGCTGACCAGCGTCTTCGTCGTCATGATGCCGCGTCTCGGGCCATCGGGACCGCCGACGGGATTGCACATCACGAGATTGCGCCGCTCGGCGAGCGACACGTCGATCATCCGCCCGGCGGCGTCGAGCATCGCCTTGCAGAGATCGTAGCGCCAATGCGCCGGCTGATATTCCGACTGCGCCTTGTCTTCGCGCACCGGCTCGTCGCGCCGCAGCCAGCCGGGCGTCGTGCTGATCTTGCCGGTCTCGGCATAAAGCGCTTCGAGCGTGGGCGAATTGCGGATCGTTTCGATCCGGTCGGCGAGCGCACCGTCAGCCATCGTATCCTCCATCGGACATCGGGCCGCCGTTTCCAGCACGGCGGCTTCGTGGTTAGGATTATGCGCCTTGGAAGAGCCCCGCGGCAACCGGAGGAGAGCAACGCCCATGGAGCGCCATCAATTCGGCACATCCGATCTTCAGGTCTCGGCGATCGGCCTCGGCTGCTATGGCATGTCGGGCGTTTATGGCG
>DATGLO010000341.1:0-5242 GCA_035294105.1 Allostellaceae bacterium | reverse complement strand
GCTGGAGTTTAGCAAATGCCGCGTTTTTCCGAAGCGCTGCCAGCCGCGACGGCGATCCGGCGTCGATTGGCGCGCCGCCGCGGGATTAGCGATGGATCTATCGATCGCGATCGATTAGAGAGAGGCCAGAGACGCTTATCAAGGCGACGCCATGGCGGTGCGCCGTTTTGGGGGATAGCACGATGACGTTGGCACGCATGGCGACACGCTTCTCGATCGGATTGCTCGCCGCCGCCTTGTTCTTTTCCGCACCGGGCAAGGCCGCAACGTCCCTAACGGTAGGATACGGCACGGCAGGCGATTTCCTGCCGCTGCTCGTTGCGAAAGACAAAGGCTTCCTCGCGCAGCACGGGCTCGATGTGACGCTGGTGTCGATCCCCAACGGGTCGATGTCGCCGAGCACCATCGAGTCGAACAGCGTGCAGATTGCTTATACGACGCCGTCGATTTTGGTCCTGGCGGTTGCGGGCGGCCTCGATCAGGTTGCCGTGGCCGGCGCCGCTCGTCTCCTCGCGAAAAATCCGCGCTCCGCGCTGGTGACGCGGCCGGGCGTCACCGTGACGAAGCCCGAGGATTTGATCGGCAAGCGCGTCGGCGTCCCCGGGCTGAACCAGGCTCTCGACCTCAACATCAAGAAATGGATGCTCGACCACGGTATCGGCCTCGATCGCTACATTACGGTCGAAGCGCCGCTGCCGCAGCTCGGCGATATGTTGAAGTCGGGCCAGATCGACGCCGCGCCGCTGGTCGAGCCCGTGCTTGGCCGCGCGCTGGCACAGGGCGACGGCACGAAGTCGGTCGATATCACCTCGATCAACAATCCCGACGAACTCGGCTCGCTTTGGGAAGCGAAAGGCGATTGGGCCAGCGCCAACAGGCCGGCGGTTGCCGCCTTCCGCGCGGCGCTCGACGAAGCGATCGCCTATATCGTCGCCCATCCCGACGATGCCAAGACGATCGAGCAGAAGTATCTGAAATTCGCGGAGCCTACCCTGCCGGATCTCGCGACCAAAATCGCGCCGGCGGACTTCCAATATTGGATCGACATCCTGACGCGGCTGAAGCTGCTGCCGCAGCCCGTCGCGGCGGCGAAAATCGTTTTCGACTAGGATCACGTCCGGAGCGCGAATAGCGGAGGTGCAGCCATGGGCCAGGTCGTCCGATCGCTATGCTTTTGGCTGGCTCTCGCCGCGATCTTTTCGATCGTCGAAAGCGCGGCCGCCGCCACCGCGCTGCGCGTCGGGAGCAGCTCGGCCACGGCGTTCGACTTCATGCCGCTCGCCCTCGGCATCAAGCAGGGCGGTTTTGCCGCGAACGGCGTCGATGCGCAGCAGATCAATCTCGGCGGTTCCGCGCAAATCGTTCAGGCGATGGTCGCGGGCAGCATCGACATATCCCTCGGAGCCGGCACCGATATTCCCTTCATCATGAAGAGCGTTGCCGAAACCGGGATCGGCGCCATCGCCATCACGCCGGCGCTCCTCGGCATCATCGTCGGCTGGAACGCGCCGATCCACAGCCTCGCCGATCTCAAGGGCAAGACGATCGGCGTGTCGAGCGAAGGCTCGCTCACACAATGGGTGGCGATCGAAGCGGCGGCCAAGGCGGGGCTGACGCGAAAAGACCTGACCTTCATCTACAACGGATCCTCGACGGCGGCGGATATCGCGGCGCTGGTGACGGGCCAGGAAGACGCCCAGGCGAGCGCGGTGGCGCTGGGCTGGAATTTGGAGGAGCAAAAAAAGGGCCGGCTGCTGGCTTCTGCTGCCGATTTCGTCGGACCTTTCCTGCTCAACGTTCTTTGGGCGCGGAACGACTTCATCAAGGAGCATCCGGACGCGGTGCGCGGCTTCCTTAAAGGCTGGTACGCGACCGTCGACTTCATGGCGACCCACCGCGCCGATACCGTCCAATTCGCGAAGTCGATCAATCATTTCTCCGATACGGTGAACGAGAAGCAATACGACACGGTGATGCCGTCGATGTCGCGCGACGGCACGTTCCCGCCCGCGGCGCTCGCCGCCACCGCGCAGTCGATGGTCGATCTCAAGATGCTGCCGACCAAGCCAGACATGATGAAATTCCTGACGACGCGCTTCCTGCCGCAACACGGCGATTGAGCACGCGCCTGATCGAAGTTACCGGACGCCCATGCGCGAGCCGGTTTCCATGGAGCACGGAGCAAAGCAGATGGCCGACAAAATCAAAGTGACGAGCGCCAATGGCGGCGGCCAGTGGTGGAAGTCGATAACCTGGGCGGCGAAGGCGTTCGAGAAGAGCGGCTTCGAGGTCGCGGTGTCGCGCGCCGGCGGCTGGAACGATCCGCTGTATCGCGTCTCGAGCGGCGCGGCCGACGTCGCCGTATCGCTCACGGTCGGCGCGGCTATGGCGGCGAAATCGGTCGGGCCCTACGAGGGCGGCAAGACGGCGCACATTCGTGCCCTGGCGCGGCTCGTGCGTCCCGACCAGCATTTCTTCAACATGGTGCGCGCCGATCTCGGCGTGCGCTCATTCGCCGAGCTGGCGCAGAAGAAACCGCGGCTCACCGCGTCAGTCGAGCTCACCGATTATGGGCCCGGCTGGATCACCGAGCTTTATCTCAGGCATTACGGCATCGAGCTCATGCGCGATATCGAAGCTTGGGGCGGCAGTCTTATCACGTCGCACCCTAATACGCTGCCGCGGCTGCTCGACGGCAGCTGCAATGCCATCTTTCGCACCGACACCTCGGCTGGGCCGGCCGGCATCGCCACGCATCTCGGCGAATGGGTATTGCTGCCGCTTGATCGCGACATCGCGGAAAAATTGCAGCGCGAGTATTGCTGTCCGATGACGACGATCGCGCCCGACTTCCTGCGCGGCCTCGCGAACACCGAGCCGTGCCTCACGGTCACCAATCCCGGCTTCGATCTCGTCGTCGGCGAGCACCTGCCCGAGGACGTGGTCTACCACCTCGCCAAAGCGCTCAACGAGACGAGCGAGCGGGCTTGGGCGGCGCAGGATGTGTTCTACAGCATCCGTCACGCCGCCGAGACCCCGACCCCGCTCCATCCGGGTGCCGCGCGTTACTATCGCGAGCAACGCGTGCTTCAATAGCCGGGAGAGGAAGCGTAAGGCGCAACTCGCCGCCGCCGCGACATACGCCGACGATCTCCGCAAAACCGCAGAAGAGAACGCGTCCGGCACGGATCAGCCGACCAGCGGCGGCTGCGGCCGTGCCGACGAATTCACGGCAGGCGGAAGAAGTCCGCCGCGTTCTGCACGGTCATCTTGCGCACCTCGTCTTGGGGCACGCCGGCGAAATTGTGCGCCAGCACCTTATACGATTCCGGCCAGTCGGATTCCTGGTGCGGGAAGTCGTTAGCCCAGATCAAGCGATTGACGTTGAGGTGATGGCGATTGTCGATGCCGGCGCGATCGCGCTGAAAGCCCCAATAGAAATATTCGTTGATCAACTCGCTGGGCTTGCCGGGCAGCGGCTTCACGCCGTCGTAGCGCTGCGCCCAGCCGATGTGGCGCTCGTAGCGCGTGTCGGCGACCTCGAGGAAGTTCGGAAGCCAGCCGATCGAGTTCTCGGCGAAGAAGATGCGGAGTTTCGGGAAGCGCTCGAACACGCCCGACAAGAGCAGTTGCACCGCGTTGTAAGCGCCGTTGCGCGCGAAACGCGTCATCTGGCCGGCGAGGTCGGTGCGCAGATTCTTCTCGCGCTTCGGGTAGTCGAGCAGCTTGCCGTTGAAGCTGGTATCCGTGTCCTCGATCGCGAAGTGGATCGTGACCGGCATGTCGAGATCGAGCGCCATCGCCCAGAAGCGATCGTCTTCCGCCTTCGGTATGCCGGTGCCGTTCGGGAAATTGGGCAGCTGGATGGCAGTGAAGCCGAGTTTCTTGCAATGCTCCAGCTCGGCCAGCGAGTCCTCGATGGTCGTGGCCGTGATGCAGCCGACGCCGAAGATGCGGCCTTTGGCGGCGGAGTCCGAGAGATATTCCTCGGCGAACCAGTCGTTCCAGCCGCGGATGACTGCCTTCTGCAACCCGGGATCCTTGGCCTGGAGCCAGGTCGCGGGCCCCGCGACGACCGCGGGAAACATGATCTCGGCATCGATGCCGTCCATGTCCTGCTCTTTGATGCGCTGCGCGGGCGCGCCGGTGCCGGGGCAGGTCTCGTATTTCTGGTCGGCCGGATACCAATTGCTGCCGTCGCGGCCCTGGCCGCCATAGATATCGAAGGTGTTCTGGCGCGGCGGCAGGCCTTCGAACACGGTGGCGTCCGCGCCGCCCTCCAAGCGGATCGTGCGCGGCGCCCGGTCGCGGTATTTCTTGTCGATGCGATGGGTCCAACGCTCATTGGGGATTTCGAGATGAGTATCGCCGGAAATGCACCTGTATTTCTGCGCCATGTGGCTTTCCTCGCTACCCCCTATCACCCTTCCCCGCGCGAGCGGCGATTATCATTTTACGAAGCGGCGAGTCTAGGCCGCCTCAGCTTCTGCGCGCGACCTTGTCGGCGAGCACGGCGAGCAAGAGGCCGAGCGTCAGATAGCCGCAGATCACTTCGATCGCGACCACCACTTCGCCGAGATGCGTCTTGGGATGGACGTCGCCGAGGCCCAAGGTCATGTAGGTGGTGATCGAGAAATAGAATGCCGAGAAGCCGGGATGGCATTGGCTCGCCGGCAGGTCGGTGCAGATCGGGAAATCGATCATCGCCGGGTTGGTGCGATAAATCACGCCGAAGACGAAGATCAGGATCGCCGCCATCAGGAAAACGCGGGCGATGCTGCGCCCGTAATCGATAAGGCCCCAGGCCCAGAAAAGATAGGTGAGCCAGCGCTTGCCTTGCCAATGCATCTCGAGCGTATCGAGAAAATCCTGATCGATGGCGTCGCGGCGGAAAATCGCGTTGCCGTAGCAGGAATCGAGGCCGCGCACGCCGTGATACTTGCCGCGCATGCGCTCTCGGTCCCAAACGATATGCGCCACATTGGCGCCTTGCAGCAGGGCGCAGCTTAAATCCGTGCCGTTGATCTCGGCCGAGAGCATCGAGGCGCCGCTGAGATTGGCCCAGCCGAGATCGGCGCCGTCGAGCCGCGCGGCGGTGAGATTGGCGCCGGAGAGATTGGCACCGAAGAGCTGCGCGCCGCTCAAGTCGGCGCCGCCCAACTGCGCGCGGCTGAGATCGGCCTTGAGGAGATTCGCATGGGCGAGATCGGCGCCGTGGAGCGCCGCCTCGCGCAGGTCGATC
>DATGLO010000340.1:0-2152 GCA_035294105.1 Allostellaceae bacterium | reverse complement strand
GCGCCATTCGCCACCACCAACAGATTGCCCGCGCCCTGCCAGCCCCCCTTCACCGGCTCGAGCAGACCCGCATAAAGCTTGTACGCGGTCGCCACATCGAAGGCCGGGATCTCGCCCGCTGTCGCCGCGTCGGGGTCGAGCGTCTTGCGCAGCGCGGCTACGGCTTTGTTGAGGTCGCTCGGTGTGAGGGGCGAGACGGCAAACGATACTGTCCCCTGCTTCGGCACCGCCCAGACATAGACGTGCTCTTGGCCGACAAAGGCCGAGAATAGCGCTTCACCCGGCTTCAAAGCCTTCTGGACATCCGCGACCGTCGCCGGCGGCGGGTTAATCAGGTTTGCGTATTCCGGAAACTTCTTGACGATGTCGGACTGAAGCTCCGCCGCGGATTTTTGCAGCCGATCGATGTCGCTGCGCAGCTTGTCTATCGTTGGCTGGTCGCGCTGATCCGGCGGCAAAGCGAGATCGCTGGCGAGCACCGCGTTAAGACCCTGCGCCTGGCGTTCCGTGTCTTGCTCGTGCCGGATCGCATCCGCCAGCGTCGGATCGCTGACCGTCGCGCGCGCCGCCGCCGCCGCCACGGCTTTTTGCACCGCCTGACCGCGCACCGCGTCGGCGATACGAAAGGCGTCGATTGCGGCGGTTGGATCGCCGCTTTTTGCCATGATGCTGAGATCGGCTTCGATAATGAACGACGTGGTCCGGTCGGTCAGTGTCTGACCCGAATCGTTGCTCCCGGCGCGCGAGAGGCCGGCGATCAGACCGGGGATCGATTTCGCGAAGGAATCGCGCGCGCCGGCGACGTCGCCCGTCGCCGCTTGCGCCGCAGCGAGCATGCCGAGGGCGCCGAGCGTCGAAAAATCATTGGGCCCCAGCTTCTGCGTGCGCTCATCGACGAGTTGCTTCGCCATGCGCAGCGCGTCGGCAGGCCGGTTAGCCGCGAGCGCAGCCATCGGGTAATAGAGGCCGCTCGCGCCGAAGATCGCGTTGAAATGAACGGGATCGTCGGCGTAGGCCTTTTGTATCTGATCGTAAAGTTGGAGCGCGTCGGTCGGCTTGTCTTGCGCGACCAGCGCGGCGGCCAGCCCGATCCGCGTTTTATTGAGAACCGTCGACGTATCGGCCAGGCCCAGTTGGGCGCCCGTATTCAACGCAATACGGAAGAGCCTTTCGGCTTCGGGATAGCGGCCCTGCTGGAGAATCACGGCGGCGAGCGCCGTCACCGCGCCGACCGTTTGGACCGCGTATCGCCCATGCAGGCTTAACATGCCGAGCAGCGCCTGACGCGCAGCGACTTCAGCCTCGATCAGCTTGCCCTCGTGCCACAGCACGTTTGCAAGCGGCTCGGTATAGGCATAACTCGCATCGAGCAACGAGCCCGGCCCGGGAAATTTTTCACCCTTCGTATCGTTCTCGGCCTGCGCATACTGAGCGGCAGCCTGGCGAAAATAGGGCTCGGCCTGCTGCAGCTTGCCTTGCGCTTGAAGAACAAAGGCATGGGCGACATTGGTCGCGCCGGCGTAAAAATTTAGAAAGTCGCGGCCGTTCTTGAAATTGTTGGACTGGCGATAAAGCGCGTCGATCTTGTCGAGCCAGGCTTGCGCCGCCGCGAAATCGCCCGCTTCGGCGCTGTACCGGGCCAGCGACGCATAGGGCGTGAATAGCATGCCCAGCGCTTGATTGCTTTGCGCGTAGGTGATTTCTTTCTCGAAGAGCTCGGTCGCCTTGACCGGATTGCCGCTCTGCATTTCGGCACGCGCGAGAGCGCTCAGCCGCTCGACATAGGTGCGCAGATCGGGAGCTTTCTGCGCGCTCACAAGATCGAGCGCTTTCTGCATATCGGCGAGCGCCTGCTGGTCCCGACCGAGCAAAATCGCGGCATCGCCGCGATCGGCGTAGAACTGGACCCGATCCTTGTCGCTCAAGCTGGACGGCTCTTGGGCATCGGCCTTTTGCGTCAGCGCCGTCACTTTGGCAGGATCGGGCTTTTGCTGATCGAGGATGGCCGTGATGTCGTCGATCGAGCGCGGCGGCGCGACAAAAGTCGCGGGCGCTTGCGCCTGCGCGAGCGCTCGCTGGTACGTCATCGCGAGGATCAGCGCGACGAGCAGAAAGCGGATAGGGAACTTTTGCCCGACCATGAAAGCGTCCC
>DATGLO010000339.1:0-2343 GCA_035294105.1 Allostellaceae bacterium | reverse complement strand
AACGGCACGCATCTCGACGCGCCCTATCATTTCCATTCGACGATGAACAAGGGCGAGCGCGCGATCGCGATCGACGAAGTTCCGCTCGATTGGTGCATGCAGCCGGGGGTGAAGCTCGATTTCCGCCATCTGCCCGACGGTTATGTCGTCCAGCCGGAAGACGTCGAGAAAGAGCTGAAGCGCATCGGCCACACGCTGAAGCCGTTGGAAATCGTTGTCGTCAACACCCGCGCCGGCAAAGCCTACGGCCAGCGCGATTACGTCGCCGCCGGCTGCGGCATGGGCCGCGAGGCGACGCTTTATCTCCTCGAGCGCGGCGTGCGGCTGACGGGCACCGATGCCTGGAGCTGGGACGCGCCTTTCGTTCACACCAAATCGAAATTCGAGCAGACGCACGATGCCGGCCTCATTTGGGAAGGCCACAAGGCCGGGCGCGACATCGGCTATTGCCACTTGGAGAAGCTGCACAATCTCGAAGCGCTGCCGCCCGACGGCTATACCATCGCCTGCTTCCCGGTGAAGATCCGCGGCGCCTCCGCCGGCTGGACCCGCGCCGTCGCGATCTTCGACCAATAAATGGCGACGAAGCCGAAGATCCTCATCGTCGGCGCCGGCATCGGCGGCCTGACCGCCGCGCTGGCGCTGCTGCGGCGCGGCTTTCGGGTCGCGGTCTACGACCAGGCGCCCGCGCTCAGCGAGCTCGGCGCCGGCATTCAGGTCGCCGCCAACGGCTCGCGCGTGCTGCGCGAATTGGGCCTTGGCGACGCGCTCGATCGCATCGGCATTGTCGCGGGCCAAGTCGATCTGCGCGTCTGGAACAGCGACGAGCGCTGGCGCATGCAAGATCACGGCACCGCCGCCGCGCGCTACGGCTCGCCGCATTACACCATGCACCGCGCCGATCTCCAGGAAATGCTGCGCCGCGCGGTCGAACGCGAAGATGCGCAGACGATCCGCCTCGGCGCGCGCTGCATCGGCTTCGACGCGTCAGCCAACCGCGTGACCCTGCACTTCGAGAATGGCGAGCGCATCGCGGGCGATGCCGTGATCGGCGCCGACGGCATTCATTCGATCGTGCGGCAAACGCTTTTCGGCGCGGATAAGGCCGAATTCACCGGCTTTATGGCCTGGCGCGGCCTGTGCCCGAAAGAGAGACTGCCGCCTGCGCTGATGCGCCATGGCGGCTGGATCGCGCCCGCCTCGCATATCATGCACTATCCGGTGCGCAAAGGCGCGATGCTGAACGTTATCGCCGTGGTCGAGCGCGGCGATTGGCAAAAAGAATCCTGGTACGACCGCGGCACGCATGAGGAATGGCTCGCCGATTTCCCCGGCTGGCATGACGATGCGCGGGCGATGATCGCGTCGACCGCCGAGCCGTTTAAATGGGCGCTGATGGTGCGGATGCCGCTGCCGCGCTGGAGCGTCGGCAATGCCACCCTCTTGGGCGACGCCTGCCACTCGACCCTGCCCTTCCTCGCCCAGGGCGGTTCGATGGCGATCGAGGACGCCTTCGTGCTCGCGCGCTGCCTCGACCAGTTCGACGATATCGAAACGGCGCTCAAGCGCTACGAGACGGCGCGGCTCGAGCGCACCAAGCGCATTGTCCTTGCCGCCGTCGACCAAAAAGACCGACTGCATGGCGACGCGCTGAAGCAGGCCGATACGGCCAAGCAGCATGTCGACGAGAAGTTCGGCGCGGCCGCGATGCAGCGCCTCTACGACGGCATCTACGGCTACGACGCGATCACCGTTCCGGTCTAATCGCCCCCTCACCCTCCCACGCTCCGCGTCAGGGCCCGCCCTCTCCTCAATGGAGAGAGGGTGCGAGCGAAGCGAGCGGGTGAAAGGGAATTAAGCCGCCGGCTCTTTCGATCCTTCGGCGTGGATCGCCAGAATTTTGCGCACCAGCTCGGGCCGGCGTTGCCGGGCGATGCCGCATTCCGTCGCAATGCCGAAGCCGCCGACATATTTCGCCGCGGCGCTAGCGCGTTTTCTGACGCCCTCGGCACCGTCTTCAGGATGGACGATGCCGAGATAAAGCTCAGTCGACGGGGACAGCTTCAGCCCGGCCATCGGCTTGAAGAAGGCGTCGTCATCGCGCTTCAAAGGCACCGGCATATGCATCCAGGCGATCGGATGTTTGACATTCGCCGCAAGCGCATTGGCGAGAGATACCATGCGCGTCGCATCGACCGGATCGACGAAATGCTTGGCGTCGAGATCGCCGTAGCAAAGATGGAAGCCGAGCTCGACATCCGCCGGCACGCTGTCGCCCAGCCGCTTCAGCCGCGCGATGATATCGGCTTCGGTGGTGGCTTCCTTTGGATAGCGGTCGGCGAG
>DATGLO010000338.1:0-2666 GCA_035294105.1 Allostellaceae bacterium | reverse complement strand
TCCCGCCCGCCTCTTCGCGCTGCTCGACGAGCTTCGCGCCGGTGGTCTTGCAGAAATGCTTGAAGTCGTCGACCGCGCCTGGATCGGTCGCGAGCACTTGCATCCTCGCGCCGGGCGCAAGGCCTTTGAGGGCCTTTCGCGCCTTCAAGACCGGCAGCGGGCATTTCATGCCCTTGGTGTCGACGATCAGCGGCTCAGACATTGAAGCCGATGCGCGGCTGTTCGTGGGCGCGCGCTTCGACGCCGGGATTGAACAGCTCGGCGATGGTGTATTCGCCCTTGCGCGCGGGCAGCTTGAGGCCGGCGACGGCGGTCGCCGCCGCCGCCTCGTCGTAAGTGAGCGCGCGGCATTTGATCATGCCGAAGCACCGGCCGGGCCGGAGCAGCGCCTCGTCGACCTTTTTGAAATCGTCGAGATTGGTGGTGAAGATCACCTTCTTGTTCGGGAACTTGATGAGGCCATCCGAAACATTGAGGAAGCGCGCGATCATCTTGTTGCCTTCGCGGCTGCGGCTGCCGAGGATGGTGTCGGCGTCCTCGATGACGAATACGTTTTGCGAGTCGCCGGTGAGAAAATCGACGAAGGTCGAATCGGAGCTCAACAATTTCTCCTCGTAGGTCACCGCGGCGTTGAGGCTGTATTCGTGCAACAGCCAGCGGATGAGCGAGGTCTTTCCGGTGCCGGGCGGGCCCGAGAGAAACAAGAGCGAGGAGGCGCTTTTCATGAACGCGTCGAAATAAGGCTTCAAGCCGCCTTCGATCCAGGGATAGAACGCGTCATAGACCGGCGGCGACGGATCGAGGATGACGCTCGACTGCCGCGTTTCGTCGCCGAACATGAAATACCAGGTGACGGTGGCGAGATGCTTTTTGCCGATCTTCTCTTGCAGCGCGTTGCGCAGCGCCTTCACCTTTTCGCGGTCCACGCCATAGATCGCGACCGTGAAATAAGAGCGCTTGGCAACGAACGGATCGCCGTGGCTGGCGCAGCGCACGCCGACCAGCATCTCGATCTTTTGCGGCAGCTGGCCGATGCGGATGATGCAGGTTTCGCTGTCGACATCGACCGCCCAGCAATCGCGTTTCGCGCCGCCGTGCACGGCGAGCGCCGCGGCGCGCACGATGTCGGTGACCTCGGCGCGCGAGGAATCGAGCGTGTAGCTCTGCTCGACGATCGAGATATCGCTCTCGGCGCCATTGACGAATTCGAGCGCGGCGGACATGCCGAGCTCGTGCAGCCGCGTCTGGATGCGGCGTTCGGGAAGGAATCTGCTCATGCGGGGACTATAGAAGAGCGCCGCCGCGCGGTCATGCCCCCTTACGTCCCCGGCAAGGCGACGACGTAGCGCTTGTCGATGATCTTCGTGCCGTCGACCTCGGGCTTCACCATGCCCTGCGACTTGTACCAGGCGATCTGGTTCATCGCGTCGGCGACGTCGAGGCGGCCGTCGATATCGAGATGGACGAGGCCAAGCTTCATGGTCGCGACCGGCACATCGGTGTATTTGGCGAGGATGTCGTAGGTCGCCGCCGCGGTCGGCCCGTCCAAGGGCCGCTCGTCGGGGCCGGTGAAGGCGTCGTGATAATCTTTGAGGCCCATGCGCAACACGCGCAGGAAGCGGCGGACGAGATCGGGATCCTTGTCGGCATGTTTCGCCGAGGTCATCACCACCGCGATCTGCATGTGCAACTCGTCGCTGACCCAGGCGAGGTTGTGCAGCTTGTTGCCGGCGAGCGCCTGGCGCGTCACCGAGATCGCCGGGATCGCGCTGTCGGCGCTGTTGCCTTCGACCGCCGCGACCATGTTGGGCAGGCTGCCGACCGGCAGCATCTTGAGGCTCGCATAATCGAAGCCGTATTTCTTGGCGATGACGCCGAGATCGTATTGCTGCAACGTGCCGGCGGCGGTGATGGCGAAGGAATGGCCGCCGAGGTCCTTGAGCGATTTGAGGCCGTGGTCGTATGCCTCGTTCGAGGCGACGACGACGAGGCCGCGGAAGCCCGGGCTCTCATCCCCGTCCCCGGCGATGATGCGCATCGCGCCGTTGCCGGCGGTGTTGAAGAAGGCGGCGCTGTTCGCCGACATGCCGAAATCCAGATCGCCCGAGAGCACGCCTTGCGGCACCATCAGCGGCGCATCGAAGGGGACGAGCTCGGCGCTGAGCCCCTCTTTGGCGAAATAGCCTTTTTCCTGCGCGATAAAGACCGGGCCGCAGGCGCTGACTTTGAGGACGCCGATCTTGACGGTCTCGGCCGCGGCCGGCCGCGCGAGCGCCGCAACCGCGAGCGCCGCCATGGCGATGACTACGCGCATAAGTTCCCTCCCTGTTATCGTTGCGGCGAGTGTGGCGCGATCCGCCGCGCTTCGGCAAGAGCCAAGGCGCCGGCTTGACGGCGCCCGCCCGCCGCCGGAACATCCGCTATCGGGCATGACAATCACGGGAGGCGGCGATGGACGCGGGCGTCGACAGCTTTACGGAACTCGAGAGCAAGCTTGCCGAGCTGGCCAACGCGCAGTTCGCCTCGCCCGAATACCAGCGGCTCTTCGCGCTCAAATGGACGCGCGCGCGGGCGCGCATCTACATGGTGCAGCGTGCGTATTTCGTGCACAACCGGCGCGACTGCTGGGCCTATCTGCAAGGCTCGGTGCCCTTCGATGTGAAGCA
>DATGLO010000337.1:0-6874 GCA_035294105.1 Allostellaceae bacterium | reverse complement strand
GACGCTGTAGGTCGCGACCAGCCGGCTGTCGCGAAAATGCTGCAGCATCTCTTGCGCCGAGCTGACGAGCGAGGACGAGCGGTGGAAGCCGCGCTCGCGCGGCATGATGAAGAGCGTGCCGATGGCAAGCGCGAGGGTGATCGCGCCGAGGCCCAGGAACGCGTTGCGCCAGCCGAAATCCTCGGCGAACAAGGCGCTTAAGAAGCGCGAAAGAAAGCCGCCGAAGACGCTGGCCGCCGTGTAAACGCCGGTGACGGAAGTCGCTTCGCCCGGCGCGGCTTCGTCGGCGACATAGGCGACCGTCGTCGCGAAAATCGGCGGCACGAAGAACCCCTGGACGAAGCGCCAGAAGATGATCGCGCCGAGGCTCGTCGATAGTCCGACCATCACCGTCGGCACGACCATTGCGAACATCGCGGCGACGATCACGCTCTTGCGCCCGAACACGTCGGCGATGATGCCGGTCCAGGGCGCCACCAGCACGATCGCCAGCGGCGGCATACTGACGGTGAAGCTGACCGCGAGCGGCGATGCGTGCAGCTCTGCGGCGAGGAACGGCAGCAGCGCTTGCGTCGCCCACAGATCGAGGAAGCCGCAAATGCCGCACAGAATGACGGCGATACGCAGGCGATCGGTGAAAAGGGAGAGCATGCGGCGAGAGTATCGGGGCCAAATCGCTTTTGTTAGAGTGACTTTGCGGCCCTTTTATTTATCGTCACCCCCGCGAAAGCGGGGGTCCAGGGCAACAACTCAACGGCTGCTCTGGATTCCGCTTGCGCGGGAATGACGAACAAATGTCGTGTGAGGAGAAGACGCCCATGAGTTTCGTTCTGCCGACAACCGATCTCGCGGCCGCGGGTCTCCGTCCCGAGCCGATCGCGCGCATGGAAAAGCTGATCGAGCAGCACATCGCCGAAGGGCGCTATCCCGGCGCGCAAGTCGCGATCGCGCGTCGCGGCAAGCTCGCTTACAGCCGCAACTATGGTCTCGCCCGCATCGCGCCCGCGGTGCCGGCGCGCGACGAGACCCTATGGCGGCTCTATTCCAATACCAAGGTGATCACCGCCGCGGCGATCTGGGTGCTGGTCGAGGACGGCTTGCTCAGCTTCAGCGATCGGGTCGCCGAGCATCTGCCGGACTTCGCGCGCAACGGCAAAGGCGCGATCACGATCTTTCAGGTGCTGACGCATCAGGCGGGCTTCCCCAACGCGCCGGTCATGCCACCCGAGAGCTGGGAGGATCATCAGCTCCTCAAACGCCTCGTTTGCGACTACACGCTCGAATGGACGCCCGGCTCGCGGCTTCATTATCACAGCTATTCGGCACATTGGGTGCTCGCGCTGATTATCGAAGCGCTGACCAAGATGGATTTCCGCGCCTTCATCAGGAGCCGCGTGATCGAGCCCTTGGGCCTCGGCGCCGAGATGTTCGTCGGCATGGGCAACGAGGATCAAACGCGTTGCGCCGAGATGTACGAGCCTGCGGCCGACGGCAAGACGCAAAAGCTGATCGAGGCCGAGAACACGGTCGCGTTCCGCCGCGCCGGCGTGCCGTCGGGCGGGGGCTTTGCCACGGCACGCGCGATGGCGGCGTTCTATCAGGCGCTGCTGGCCGGCGGCGCACTCGGCGAGAGGCGCATCTTATCGCCGCGCATGGTGCAATATGTCACGCGCAACTTCACCGGCGAGCGGCCCGATGAGGCCATGGGCGGCATTCCGATGCATCGCGGCCTCGGCCCGCACAGCCGCGGCACCAGCGAGGTGACCCGCGGCCTCGGCTCCCTCGCCCATCCCAACGTCTTCGGCCATGGCGGCGTCGGCAGCTCTTATTGCTGGGCGGATCCCGAGTCAGGGATGAGCTTTGCCTATATCTCGAACAGCAAATATCCCGATCCCTGGCATTCGCGGCGCTTGGAGCTGATCAGCAACTGCGTGCATGCTGCGATCGTTTAGCTCGCCTTCAGCGCCGCCTTGAACGCGGCGCGGGTCGGCGCGCCGTGGATGAAGCCGTAATCCTGCGACGGCGGCGGACCGGCGACGAGCTTCAGCGCGATGAAGATCGGGCCTTGCTCGGCGAGGATGCCGGCGATCTTCGCTTCGAAATCGTCCAAGCTCGCGATGGTGTCGGCGCGGCGATAGCCGGCGGCGCGCGCCAGCGCGGCGAAATCGACCTGGTCGCGGCCCGGGATCGGATGGCCGCCATTCGCTTCGTATTCGCCGTTCTGGCAGACGAAGTGGATGAGGTTTTGCGGCTTCTGGCTGGCGATGGTGACGAGCGTGCCGAGATTCATGAGGAGGCTGCCGTCGCCGTCGAGGACGAGCACGCGCTTGTCGGGCCGCGCCAGCGCGAGGCCGAGCGCGCAGGACGAAGCCTGGCCCATAGCGCCGATCGAGTAATAGGTGAGCGCGTGATCCGGCGCGATGCCGTGCCATTCCTGCGCCGCCTGATAGACCGGCACGACGATCTCGCCCGCCTTCACATGGCGCGCGAGAATCTTGAAGCAAAGGTCGCGGCGCATCGCTTCGCTCACATCTGCCTCCCGATCAGCAAGGCGGTCGGATAAGACTTCGCATAGGCTTCGTCGATCGACGGCCGGATGTGGCGCTCGTCGCCCGCATCCTCCAAGAGCGCGTGCGGAATGCTCATCGCGTCGAGGATCGGCTCGACGATGCGCACGCCAAAGCTCTTGGATTTCGTCGGCGGCACGCCCGGCTCTTTCGCCAGAAGCCCCGCCATGACGCAGACGGGCAGCTTGTATTCGCAGCCGGCGGAGCGCAGCGCGTTGATCGAATCGAGCAGTCCCGTGTACTGGATCAGCAGCAGCGCGCGCTTCTCCGCCATCGACATCGCGGCGCAAATCGAGACGCCTTCGTCCTCCTTGCACACGCGGATGAGGCGAAAGCGCTTGTCGCGGGCGATCGGCCACAGCAGCCCCGCGCTCGTCGTGATATCGGGCACCGAGACGATGAAGTCGATGCCGCTCGCCGCGACCTGGTCGAGAATGGCGCTCCCGGTGATCGGCTCGCCGCTCATCTTCTCCTGCCCTCCCGGCAATCGCTCGTTTTCTCGCCCGCGATATTCCACGTCCGCGGCGAGTGGCGCAAGGGACCGCCGCTTGAGCGCGAAAATGCCGGTGTTATCCTTGCCCCATAACAATCGGCAACAGGGAGAAGCGGCGATGATCGGCGAGCAAGCGGGACGTCGAACGGTGTTGAAAGGTCTCGCGGCGACTGCGGCGGCGTCCATCGCCATGCCTTACGTCGCACGCGCGGCGAACAAGAAGCTCGTCGTCGGCAAATCGGTATCGACCCTCCTCGCCTATACGCCGATCGATATCGGCCTCGCCAACAACCTCTATCGAAAGCGCGGGCTCGATCTCGAAGTCACCGCCTTCGAAGGCTCGGCGCGGCTGCATCAGGCGATGGTCGCCGGCAGCATCGATATCGCGCTGGGCTCGGGCGCGACCATGTCGGATGTCGGCAAGGGCGAGCCGTCGCTTTGTATCGCGGAGACGCTCGGCCCGCCGGCGGATATCGCGATCATCGTGCCGTGGAACTCGCCGATCAAAACGCCCGACGACATGCGCGGCAAGCTGACCGGCGTTGCGACGACAGGCTCGGTCACCGAATGGGTGCTGTTCGAGCTGGCGCGGCAGAAGGGATGGCCGCTCTCCGACATGAAGACGGTCGGGCTCGGCGGCATCCAAGCCTCGATCGCGGCGTTGCGCACCGGCGAGGTCGAAGCCATCGTCTCCGACGTGGCGGCCGGCTTCTTCCTCGAGCCGCAGAAGGCGGCGCGCGTGCTCGTCCCGTGCTCGGCCTATATCAAGGATTGCGTGATGCATGCGAACTACGCCTCGACCAAGGCGATTGCCGAACAGCCCGATGCGGTGACGGCATTCTGCGCCGGTTGGTTCGAGGCCGTCGCGCTGATGCAGCGCGACAAGGAGCAGACCGTGCGCGTCGGCACGCCCATCATGGGCTTCGATGCCGATATCGTCGCCAAGACCTACGACATCGTAATCCCGCAGATGTCGAAGACCGGCAGGTTCACGCCGGAAGGGCTCGCGACCCTGGCGCGGTCCTATGTCGTGATGAAGAAATTCCCGACCGAGCCCGACATGGCGAAATTCTATACCGAGAAGTTCCTGCCGAAGGCGTAAGGCCGCGCTGCCGCTAACCCGATGCCGCGTCGGAATGCCGTGCGCCGCGTAGGGCCTCGCGCGTCCGAAAGCGACGCCGCGCCGCTCCGGCCCGAGCGCAACGACGATGATGATCAGCACCGCGACGGTGATCGCCGTCACCAGCAAGGCGAAGGCGTAATTGCCGTTATGCGCCGCGGCAAGTTTCGCCTGATAGGGCGCGAGCAGCGAGATCACGAGATTGCCGAGCTGATAGGTAAAGCCCGGAAAGGTGCCGCGCACATCGCCGGGCGAGAGCTCGTTCAAATGCACCGGCACGATTCCCCAGGCGCCCTGCACCATGAACTGCATCAGGAACGCGCCGACACCCAAAGCGAGGATCGAGCCGCCATAGGCCAAGAGATAGGCGATCGGAAGCGCGCCGATCGCCGCCAGGGTGATCGCGAGCTTGCGGCCGATGCGCTCGGACCAGGCGCCGAACAGGATTCCGCCGGCGATCGCACCGAGATTGGCGATGATTGCCAGCGTGCTGACCCAACCGGTCGAGAGAGCGTGCTGCGCATGGAGGAAGGTCGGGTAGAGATCCTGCGTGCCGTGGCTGAAAGCGTTGAAGCAGGCCATCAGCACGATGACGTAAAGAAAGAGGCAGCCATGCGCTGAGATCGACTGCCACATGGCGGCGGCCGAATGCGTCGCCTCGCGCCACACCGGCGATTCCTCGACGCCGCGCCGCACATAGAGAACGAGCAACGCGGGCAGCACGCCGACCACGAACATGCCGCGCCATCCGGCCCAGGGGAAAACCGCCGCGAAAACAATGGCGGCGATCAGATAGCCGATGGCATAGCCTTCTTGCAGCAGGCCCGAGACGATGCCGCGGCTTTGTGCCGGTATGCTCTCCATCGCGAGCGACGAGCCGACGCACCACTCGCCGCCCATGGCGATGCCGAAGAGCGCGCGAAAGACCATGAACCAGGCGAGGCTCCGTGCGAAAGCCGAGGCAAGCTCGAAAATCGAATAGAGCAGGATGTCGGCCATCAAGACCGGCCGGCGCCCGAAGCGGTCGGCGAGCCAGCCGAAGAGCAGCGCGCCGAGCGGCCGCATCGCCAAAGTCAGGGTAATCGCATAAGCGGTATCGGCGACGGCAGTGTGGAAATCGCTGGCGATCGCGCCGATGACGAAAACCAGGATGAAAAAATCGAAGGCGTCGAGGGTCCAGCCGAGAAAAGCCGCCGTAACCGCCCGCCGCTGCGATTTATCAAGGCGTCTCAGCTCGTCAAAAATCTGCATGGGGCTGCTCCCGGTCGTTCCGCTCCCTAGAACTCGCAGGACACCCTGCGGTATCCCGGCTCCGTCCAATCACGCCGAGGCCGGGGCGCGGCGTTGAGGGGCCAGGGACGCCGGTCTAAACTCGCCCCAATAAATCTCGACCGGCGAGAAAACGAGAGGCGCGTCACATGTTTATCGACATCTACACCCACATCCTGCCGCCGGCGGTGGCCGCGGCGATCGAAGAGATGGGCTCGGGCCTCGGCATCGCCAAGCGCATGAAAGCGGTGCGCAACGTCTGGGATTTCGAGTCGCGCTTCCGCGAGATGGACCACATCAAGGATTATCGCCAGATCATCTCGCTGCCCAACCCGCCGATCGAGGCTTTCACCACGCCGAAACAGGCGATCGAGCTGGCGAAAGTCGGCAATGACGGCATGGCCGAGCTGGTGAGAAAGCATCCCGACCGCTTCCCGGCTTTCGTCGCGGCGCTGCCGATGCACGAGGTCGAGCCCTCGCTTGCCGAGGCGAAGCGCGCCATTGATCAGCTCGGCGCCAAGGGCATTCAGCTTTTCACCAACGTCAACGGCAAGCCGATCGACGCCAAGGAATACGAGCCGCTCTTCGCCCTCGCCGCGCAATACGACCTGCCGGTATGGCTACATCCGACGCGCACAGCGGAATTCCCCGACTACACGACCGAGAAATTCTCGCGCTACGAGATGTGGTGGTGCTTCGGCTGGCCTTACGAGACATCGGTCGCGATGGCGCGGCTCGTCTTCACCGGCCTCTTCGACCGCCACCCGAAGATCAAGATCATCACCCATCACGGCGGCGGCATGATCCCGTTCTACGACAAGCGCATACAGAACGGGCTCGCAAGCCTCGGCGGCCGCACCAAGGAAGAGGATTACAGCGGCGTGCTGAAATCACTGAAGCGGCCGTTCATGGATTACTTCCACGACTTCTACGCCGACACCGCCCTCTTCGGCGATTCGCACGGGCTCGATTGCGCGCGCGACTTCTTCGGTGACGACAAGATGGTCTTCGCCTCGGACTCGCCCTTCGGCCCGATCAAGCTTCACACCGACGCAGTCGATTCGCGCGATTGGGAGCGCCCGACCTACGAGGCGATTACCCGCAAGAACGCCGAGAAGCTTCTCAACACGACCTTCGCGTGAGCGCGATGAGCGAGCAGCGTCCGCCTTTCGTCCTCGTTCACGGCGCCTGGCAAGGCAATTGGGTCTGGGAAGACGTCGCCGACCGGCTGCGCCATGCCGGCCATCGCGTCTTTACGCCCTCGCTCACCGGCCTCGGCGAGCGCGCGCATCTCGCCGGACCCGAGATCGATCTCGAGACGCATGTCAAAGATGTGCTCGGCGTTATCGAGCATCACGAGCTCGACAACATCGTGCTCTGCGGCCATTCCTATGGCGGCATGGTGGTCGGCGGCGCGGCCGATCG
>DATGLO010000336.1:0-3413 GCA_035294105.1 Allostellaceae bacterium | reverse complement strand
CGTGGCATAGAGTTGCGCGACGTCCGCGCCCGCACGCTTGCCGGTGTTCGTCACAGTAAATCGCGCGGTGACGGTCTTGCCGCCGGTCGCGTGCAGCCCGGTGTAGCGGAACGTGGTGTAAGAGAGGCCGAAACCGAACGGATAAAGCGGGGTCAGCTGCTTGGCGTCGAACCACTTATATCCGACCGCCGCGCCTTCGCCGTAGTTGATGCTGAAGGTGGCATTCCAGGCAACCTCGCGTCCGGGAATCTCCGGGCGCGGTAGTTGATCGACGGAGGCGGGAAAGGTCAGCGGCAAACGGCCCGACGGGTCGACCGCACCGAAAAGAACATTCGCGATTGCCGCGCCGCCGCGCTGGCCCGGATACCAGGCCTCGACGATCGCGCCGACCTGATCGCGCCACGGCATCGTCACCGGGCCGCCGCTCTCGAGCACGACAATCGTATGTGGATTGGCCGCGGCGACGGCGGCGATCAGCGCGTCCTGATGATCCGGCAGCGCCAACGTCCCGGCATCGGCGCCCTCGATTTGCCATTGCGTCGCGAAAACGATCGCGACATCGGCGCCGCGCGCCGACGCCGCTGCGGCTTCCGGATCGTGGCCGTCGTCGAAGGTGACGCGCGCCCGCGGCGCAGCGCGTGCTATGGCGCGCACCGGCGACGAGGGATCGAAGTTCATCACGTCGGGGACCGAGCTTTCCTCGTCGGCAAATTCGATGCGCAGGCCCGGGCCGCCCAACGGGATCACTTGCGATGAGCCGCCGCCCGAAAGGACGCCGACATCGGCATGACCGCCGATCACGGCGATGCGACGCAATGTCGGCGAGAGCGGCAACAAATTGCCCTGATTGCGCAGGAGCACGATGCCGGCTTCCTCCGCGCGCTGCGCCTCCCGCGCATCAGCGGCAACGGCGAGCGGCCTTACGCGCGGCGGATCGTCGATAACGCCTAGCGCGAACATCGTCCTGAGGATTCGATGCGCCATCGTGTCGAGCCGCGCCGCCGGCACCTCGCCCTCGGCGAGCGCGACGTTGAGCGGCTCGCCGAAATAGACCCGCGAATCCCAATCGGCGCCCGACTCCTGATCGAGCCCGGCGCGGGCGGCTTGCACGGTCGAATGCACTGCACCCCAATCCGACATCACCCAGCCGGGAAAATGCCATTGCCGACGCAAGACCTGGTCGAGCAACGTACCGTTCTCGCAGGCATGCACGCCGTCGACCAAATTGTAAGAGCACATGACCGCGCCCGGCCGCCCGCGCTCGATCGCGATCTCGAAAGCCAGCAGATCGCTTTCGCGCAGCGCCGCGGGATCGATCCGCGCGTCGGCGCGCGTGCGGTTGGTTTCCTGGTCGTTGAGCGCGAAATGCTTGACGGTCGAGATGACGTGACGGCTCTCCACGCCCTTGATCGCGGCGCCGACCATCGTGCCGGCGAGCAGCGGATCCTCGCCTGCATATTCGAAGTTGCGGCCGGTGCGCGGGTCGCGCGCGAGATTGACCGCGCCCGCCAGCAACACGTTGAAGCCCTTGCGTCGCGCTTCTTCGCCGATCATCGCGCCGTTGGCAAAGGCGATCGCGGGATCCCAGCTCGCCGCGGTCGCGAGCCCGGAGGGCAGGGCGGTCGCCTCGTCTTCCGGACGGATGCCGTCGTGCTGCGGCGGGATCGCGACGCCGAGTTCGGCATCCGTCTCCCTGAGCGGCGGAATGCCCAATCGCGGAACGCCGGGCACGTAGCCGGCAAAACCAATTCTCCCGTCCGCGGGAAGGTGGCTCGTGCCAACGACGAGGCTCAGCTTTTCCGCGCGCGTCATCCGCGCGAGCACCAGATCGGCACGGGCGTCGGGATTCAGCGCCCGATTCATCCAGGGCTGCTTATCCGCCGGCGCCGCCGCCGCCGCCGTCGCGGCGAGCGACAGCCCTGTCATCAGGATAAGGAATGGCTTGGGCAGCATCGATGCTCCTTCTTAGCCGCCGTTCGGCGCGAAGTGAATCGCTTTCGAGCGGACGAAGAATTCGCTTGAAACCGGTGCCGCGCTTCCGCCTTATGGCTACGACGGCTGGAGGAAATGCCGGATATGAATTCGAGCGGTTCATCGGGGCCGACGCCGCATCGCGCGCTCGTCGCGCTGGTCGTGGCGCTGTTCTTCATCTGGGGCTTCGCGACCGTTCTGGTCGATACCTTGGTGCCGAAGCTCAAGGCGAGCTTCTCGCTCACCTATGCCGAGGTGATGCTGACGCAGTTCTCGTTCTTCCTCGCTTACCTCGTCGTCTCGCTGCCGGCGGGGGCGCTGATCGCGCGCATCGGCTACATCTACGGCATCATCGTCGGCCTCATGCTGATGGCCGTCGGCTGCGTGCTGTTCGCGCCGGCCGCATCCTTCGGTATTTTTCCCGGCTTTCTGCTCGCGCTTTTCGTGATGGCGGCCGGCATTACAATCCTGCAAGTATCCGCGAACCCGCTGATCGCGATCCTCGGCGAGCGCGCGACGTCGCATAGTCGGCTTACGCTGGCGCAGGCTTTCAACTCCCTCGGCACCACGGTAGGACCCTGGGTCGGCGCCGCCTTCATTCTTGCGGCGAACACGCCGCCGGCCAGCGATGCGGGCGCGGCAGCTCTCGAAGCCTATCGCCATGCCGAGGCCCAGGCGGTGCAAACGCCGTTCCTCGGCATCGCCGCGGTGCTCATCATTGTTGCCGCGAGCTTCTGGTACACGCGCCATGCGGCTGCGTCCTTCCCCGACAAGCCCGAGCGACTGCGCGCCGCGCTGTCGCCGCTGAAGAAGCCGCGCCTCGCCTTGGGCGCGCTCTCGATCTTTCTCTATGTTGGCGCCGAGGTGTCGATCGGCAGCCTCCTCATCAACTACCTCATGCAATCGAGCACGCTCGGCGTCGATGCCGCCACCGGCGGCCGGCTCATCAGCCTTTATTGGGGCGGCGCGATGGTCGGCCGCTTCTTGGGATCGGCGGTACTGCGCCGCGTTCCGGCGGGCACCGTGCTCGCCGCCTGCGCGCTCGGCGCCGCGGCGCTGGCCTCGGCCTCGGCGGTGAGCATCGGTCTCGTTGCTGCCGTCGCGGTGCTCGCGGTCGGGCTCTGCAATTCCATCATGTTTCCGACGATCTTCGCGCTCGCGATCGAAAATCTCGGCGACGAGACACCGCAAGGCTCGGGCATCCTTTGCCTCGCCATCGTCGGCGGCGCGATCGTGCCGGTGGCGACCGGGCTTGCCGCCGACCGTTTCGGCCTCGCCGCGTCCCTCTTCGTGCCGGCCGTTTGCTATCTCTGGATTGCCGCTTACGGCGCGTTGACGCGCGCAAGGGTACTTGACACCAAGATCGCCGCCGAAGCCGCCTGAAATACCTCCAGGTTCCTCGCCTTGAGCTGCGTTGGCAATTGCCGAGGAGGCGCGTGCGT
>DATGLO010000335.1:0-4933 GCA_035294105.1 Allostellaceae bacterium | reverse complement strand
GCCCAACAGCACCAGTCGTTGCTCGCCGTCAAAGGTTTCACAGGCACGACCCCGGTCACGACCGGCGCGCTCGCGGAGCGGCTCGGCATCCGCCATCACAGCGCGGTCGGGCTGGTCGATCGTCTCGTCGCCAAGAGATTGGTAAGGCGCCGCCGCGATCCACGCGACCGGCGCCACGTATTCATCGAACTCACCGCCAAGGCCGATGCCTTGCTGGAACGCCTGTCGGCGGCCCATCGCGACGAGTTACACCGCCTTGCGCCCCTGTTGCGCGACCTGCTCGGCGATCTCGCCAAGCCGCGCTGATGGCGCGACGGCGAGCGCTTTCGTGATCGTCTCTCTTTCCAAGGTTGACGCCCCGCCGGGCGCCAAATTCCTCGATCACCCGATCGCCGCGCACCGGTTTCGCGGCGCGTGTGGGACCGCAAGGCCTATTGCTTCGGCCCCGAGAAAACATAGGCGCAAGTTCCGCGCCCGACATAGGTGATGGTACCGCTGATCGCGTTGTCCTTGATCTGTCCTTTGACGGCGACGTTCTGGCCGCCCGCGACCCAGTTGCCGGTGAAGCTCCCAACCGCCGCCAGAACGAGCGGATGCCGGCCCTTCGCATAGGTGTTGATCATGACGAGACGGTTCCCCGTCGCGACGAATTGCAATTCGGGCTCGGGCTGGCAAACGATGCGCTGATCAGGAGCCGGCGAGCCGGCGGATGTCGGCTTAACATTGAAGGTGCCATCGGCAAGCGCCGGCAATGACAGTATCGTCAGGCCCCCTACCAGCAACGGCAAAGAACGCACGCGCATCTGACCCTCCCTCTTCGCTCTTTCGCGCGGCGCAAGGCGCGCGATTTTTAAATGGCGGGCCCTGCTGGGATCGAACCAGCGACCTGCCGCTTAGAAGGCGGCTGCTCTATCCGCTGAGCTAAGGGCCCTACCCCGAAGGATTTGAGCAGAAAGCGGCGCGGCCCGCCATTGCCTTCGCTCCCGCCATTGCCTGCGCTATTGCGGCCGCTCGTAGCGGAAATTGTCGGCATAGCTCTTGGGCTTGAAGCTGCGCTCGCGCGGCTCCTCGACCGTGTAGTCGATGCCCTTCTTCTCGGCGAAGGCCTTGGCCTCTTCGAGCGTCCTGAATTTCAGTCGCACCTGATTGAGCGTGTCGCGAGCGCTCGACCAGCCCATCAGAGGATCGGGTTCGCGCGGCGTCGCCAGCTCGTATTCCAGGACCCAGCGCTGAGTCCCGGCACGCCCGGATTGCATCGCCGTCTTGCTTGGCCGGTAAATGCGCGCACGCGCCATCGAGAACGTCCTTCTTATGGTCGGGGCGAGAGGATTCGAACCTCCGGCATCCAGCTCCCAAAGCTGGCGCTCTACCAGGCTGAGCTACGCCCCGAAGCTTGGCCGAAATGTGTTGCCGTTCTATGGCCTGCGCCACATTGGGGTCAAGAAGTTCGACCCCTGGCCCCTCTGGCACCGGTGCCTTTGTGCCGGCAACCCTGAGATTTCAGGATTTCATCGCCGAAAGGAACTGATTTCGGAACGATGCGGCGTCAGCCGTGTCATGCAACAAAGGGATTCGCCTTTCTTCGATTGCTCGATCCGCTGCTGTCGTGGCCGCGTCACTGGGCCGAAGCATCGCATCTTTTACCTGACGAGGCGGACCCCGACCCCCTTCGCAAAGGAGTTTAGTTACCATGAGAGTCTGGCGATATGGCGCGATAATTGCGCTCACCCTCGGCGCCGCCGCGTGCGGCACCAGTCAGGGCGATCGCGCAGCGAGTGGCGCTGCCATCGGCGCGGGCACCGGTGCTGCGATCGGTGCCTTGGCCGGAGGCGTAGGCGCAGCTCCGGGCGCTTTGATAGGCGGCGCGGTCGGTGCCGGCACCGGCGCCTTTACCAGCCCGAACCAGGTGGACCTCGGTCAACCGGTTTGGGAGCGCTGACCGGCCGTTCTCGACCGTCGCCGAGATGCGCGCGTCTCACGCTCAGGGCGTCGAGACGCGCGTCTCACCCCATATTGACGACAAAATACTCGCCGCGATCGACGAAATCGCCGACGAGCTTGACCCAGGTCGCGGCTGCCGAAATCGGCAATTCGTGAGCCGCGCCGTAGAGGATGATGCGGGTGCAGCTCGGGATGAGCTCCTGATAGGGGCGCATCGCCGCTTCGGGAACCATCTGGTCGGCCCCGGCGACCAGCAGCAGCACCGGCACCTTGATTTCGCCTAAGCGCTCCTTGAGGTCGCTGTTCCCTTCGGGCGCGGCGAAGCGGCCCATATTCGCTTGCGCGTTCTTGCCGGTCTGTTGCTTCTCTTCGTCGGTCGGCGGCGAATCCCAAGCCGGGTTTTCGCCGTAAAGGCGCTTGGCCATGTCGGCAAGGTTGGGCGGCGCGGCGCCCGGCGGCGGCGCGTGACGCACGGCAAACGCCGCTGGCGCCGACAGAACGAGGCTCGCGACGAGCTCCGGATGAAGGACCGCGAGCCAGCAACCGATCAAGCCGCCGGCGCTTTGCGCGACGAGATGAACCTTCTGCCCCGGCGCGGCCGCGGCGATAAATTTCGCAACCGCCTCGACGACGTCCTTGACCGTCTTGCAATCGCCGACCGGCGTCTGGTCGAAGCCGGGACGCGACGGAATGAGCACGCGATGGTTTTCGCCGAGCAGCGCCGGGAAGCGCGAGGATTTCGGCGACTGGCCGCCTGCGCCGTGCAAAAAGACGATCGTCTTGTCGCCGGCGCCCGCTTCGCGATATTGGAACTTGATGCCGCCGGCATCGATGAATTTGTCGGTAACCGCGACGCTCATCCTTAAAACTCCCGCGCCGCCGGCATCACTTCCTTGGCGAAGAGCTCGATCGAGCGGCGCTTTTTATCGGGCGCGCCGCTCCGGTCGAAGATGAGGTTGAGCATGCCGCAGCCGATCTCGTTGTTGAGCCGCTTGATCTGCGCCAGCACCGTCTTCGGGCCGCCGACTATCATGGTGCCGCGCTCGAGCGCCTCTTCGAGGCTGCGCGGCTCGTCGCCGGACAGGTCCTTGAAGCGCGCGAGCAGGTTGGTGTCGCCCTTGCCGAAGAAGCCCGAGGTGGCGACGAGGCGGTTCATGTCGCTCAAGCCGCCCGCCGGCATCGCATGCGCGAACATCGGCCGCACCGTATCGAAAGCCTGCTCGTCGGTCTCGCCAACATGGATCGGGAGCTGATAGATGATCTGCTCCGCCTTCGGCTCCCACCCATATTCGGTGCATTTTGCGCGGTAATGCTTCGCGGCCTCGGCGGCGAGCGGCATGTTGGTGAAAGCGAGACCGAGCCCGACCTTCTTGCGCGCGGCGAACTCCCCGGACTCCTTGCTCGAGCCCGAGACGTAGATCGGCGGCGTCGGCTCCTGCAGCGGCCGCGGCCAGATCGAGACGTTGCGATAATGATAGTGCTTGCCTTCCCAGCCGAATGGCATGCGGTCGGTCCAGGCCTTGATGATGAGGTCCCAGGCCTCTTCGAAGCGCGTGCGCGATTCCGCGGGGTTCACGTTGTAAACGAGATATTCGTAAGGCGCGCCGCGCAGCAGCCCCGCGACCAGCCGCCCGCCCGAGAGATTGTCGATCATCGCATATTCTTCGGCGATGCGGACGGGATTGCCGGTCAACGGAATGAGCGCGCCGAGGATCGCGATCTTCGCGCGCTTCACATGCTGCGTCAGCGCGCTGGCAAGGACCGTAACGTTGGGGGCGAGATTGAACGGCGAATAGTGGTGCTCGGCGCAGGCGATCCAGTCGAAGCCGAGCTCGTCCTCCATCGCCACTTCTTCGAGGCAGGCTGCGACCGCACGTCGCGCCTGGTCCGGCTCGAAATATTGATTCGGCACCGGCCATTTATTGCCCGGCATGCGCGTGCGGCCGTAAGGCATGCCGTTGAACACCGAGAATTTCATGCGCAATTCCTTCCGCCGGCAGCCACCTTATCGGGCAGGTCGAAGGTGGGCAATGTCCCACGCAGCGTCATCGCGCGGAACGCGGTTCGGCGCGAGGAAGCGATCCAGAAGATCGCGCTGCGCCCTGGATGGCTTCGCTTCGCTCGCCATGACGCGTTATAAAGGAAAATCATTGGGAGGATCACATGGCGACCGGCATCATCGACACGCATCACCACATCTATCCGCCGAATTACGTGGCGAAGAATCTGCAGCGCCTCTTGGACGACGCGACCCTCCTTCCCGCTTCGGCCTACCAAAGCTGGACCCCTAGCCTCGCCTTGGAGCAGATGGACAAGGCCGGCATCGGCAGCGCCATCACCTCGATCACCAGCCCCGGCATTTGGTACGAGGGCGATGACGGGCATCGCGCCCGCGCCCGCGACTGCAACGAGTTCGGCGCTCGCATGGCGCAGGATCATCCCGGCCGCTTCGGCATGTTCGCGGCGATCCCGGTACCCGATATCGATGCCAGCCTCGCCGAGATCGCCTACGCCTTCGACGTCTTGAAGCTGGACGGTATCGGCGTGCTCACCTCTTATGCCGGCAAACTGATCGGCGATCCCGCTTTCGATCCGGTGTTCGACGAGCTGCATCGCCGCAAGGCCAAGGTCTTCGTCCATCCGACCATGTCGTGCTGCGGCAACGTCTTCCCGGGGGTCTCGGGCCCGACCATCGAGTTCCCGACCGATTCCTGCCGCGCGATCGCGAGCCTGTTGCTGCGCGGCACTTTCGCGCGCTGCCCCGACATCACCTTCATCTTCTCGCATGGCGGCGGCACCTTGCCGTCGATCGTGCAGCGCGTCGTCGGCAGCGCACGCCATATGAGCGAGGCCGAGCGCGCGAAATTCTTTCCTAAGGGCCCCGAATACGAGATCCGCCGCCAGTACTACGACACGGCGAGCGTCGCGATGAATCCGGCCGGCATGGCCGCGGTGTTCAAGCTCTATCCCGCGACCCAGATCACCTATGGCT
>DATGLO010000334.1:0-8334 GCA_035294105.1 Allostellaceae bacterium | reverse complement strand
GTCGTGCAGGCGGTCGGGCCGCGGGTCGCGCAGTATTTCGACCGGCCATGGCGCAGCGACGAAGCGCGCCAATCGCGCCTTGTCGTCATCGGGCGCAAAGGCATCGATCGCGCGGCCATCGCGGCGGCGTTGCGATAATGTCGATGGCCGCGCGCGATTTACACCTCATCCTGTCCTTCCCCCTCAAGGGGGGAAGGGATGCGTTTTCTTTCCCCTCCCCGCTTGCAGGAGAGGGTTGGGGTGGGGGGTCAACACCCGCCATCTTTTCCTGATGCATCTCCTTGCCAGCATTCCCGGCACGATCAGCGACGGCGCGCAAGCGGTCGATCTCGGCCAGACCCCGGGCGAGATCGTGGTGCTTTCGGCAGCCGACAGCGATCTCGCCTGCCTCGCAGCGGCGCAACAGCGTCTCATCGCCGCCGATCCCGGCGCCCCAACTCTGCGCCTCGCCAGCCTTTTGAAGCTCGGCCACAATTATTCGGTCGATCTCTATCTCGAGACCGTCGCGCGCCACGCGAAGCTGATCGTCGCGCGGGTCTTGGGCGGGCGCGGCTATTGGAATTACGGCGTCGAGCGCCTCGGCGCGCTCGCCCACGAGCGCGGCATCAAGCTCGCTTTGCTGCCCGGCGACGACAAGCCCGATGCCGAATTGGCGCGCGCGACGACACTCGCGTCCGGTGAAGCGCAGCGATTGTGGCGCTATCTCGTCGAAGGCGGCGCCGCGAATGCCGAGCAGTTCCTGCGCTACGCCGCAAGCCTGGTCGGTCGCGAAACCCCCTGGCGCGAGCCGGCGCCGCTGTTGCGCGCCGGGCTTTACTGGCCGGGCGCGGATCGCCCCGATCTCGCCGCCGTCATGCAACATTGGAAAGCCGAGGCGCCGGTCGCGGCGCTGATCTTTTATCGCGCCCTGGTCCTCGCGGCGAACACCGCGCCGGTCGACGCGCTGATCGCGGCGCTGCGCCTGCGCGGCGTCAACCCGCTGCCGATCTTCGTCTCGTCGCTGAAGGATACGGAATCGGCCGCGATCGTCGAGCGGGTGATGGGCGAAGCGCCGCCGCACGTCATTCTCAACGCGACCGCTTTCGCGGTATCGACCGGCGCCGGAGAAGCGGGGCCGTTCGCCGCGCAAGATTGCCCGGTGCTGCAGGTGATCTTTTCGGGCGGCGATGAGGCGAGCTGGCGGGCCGGCGCGCGCGGCCTCGATGCGCGCGATATCGCGATGAATGTCGCCTTGCCCGAGCTCGACGGCCGCATTATCGGCCGCGCCGTCTCGTTCAAAGCCGCGCCCGCGCGCGATCCGCTGACCGAGATCGAGCTCGCGCTCTATCAGCCGGTGCCCGACCGCGTCGATTTCGTCGCCGACCTGGCGCGGAATTGGATTAGGCTGCGGCGCACGCCCAAAGCCGAGCGCAAGATCGCCTTGATCCTCGCCAATTACCCGCATCGCGACGGACGTATCGGCAACGGTGTCGGGCTCGACACACCCCAATCCGCGATAACCGTGCTGCGCGCGCTCGCGGCCGAAGGCTATCGCGTCGCGAACATCCCCGCCGATGGCGACGCGCTCATTCGCGCGCTCCTTGCCGGCCCGACCAACGCCGACCGCTATCGCATCGCCGACGAGACTTTCCCGCGCAGCGAGTACGGCTTTTTCTTCGCGGCCCTGCCGCGCGCCGTGCAGGACAAGATCAACGAGCGCTGGGGCGCGCCCGAGCGCGACCCGTTCTTCCGCGAGAGCCGCCTCGATTGCGGCGCCTTCGCCATGCCGGCGATCCGCTGCGGCAATATCGTCGTCGCGGTGCAGCCGTCGCGCGGCTACGACATCGATCCGAAGGCGTCGTATCACGCGCCGGATTTGCCGCCGCCGCACGGCTATCTCGCTTTCTATGCCTGGCTCGCCGACGGCGTGCGCGTGCAAGCGATCGTGCATTTGGGCAAGCACGGCAATCTCGAATGGCTGCCGGGCAAGGCGGTGGCGCTCTCGAACGAATGCCTGCCCGAAGCGGCGCTGGGCGCGCTGCCGCATCTCTATCCTTTCATCGTCAACGATCCCGGCGAGGGCACGCAGGCGAAGCGCCGCGCTCAGGCGGTCATCGTCGATCACCTGACACCACCCTTGGCGCGCGCCGAAAGCTATGGCCGCCTCGCCGAGCTCGAGCGTCTGATCGATGAATATTACGCGGCTTCGACCGGCGATCCGCGACGGACCAAATTGCTGGCGAGCCAAATCCTCGACATCGTGCGCGGCGCCGGGCTCGATGCCGATTGCGGCATCGCCGCCGGCGAGAACGACGGTGAGGCACTCAAAAAGCTCGATGCCTATCTCTGCGAGCTGAAAGAGATGCAGATCCGCGACGGGCTGCACGTTTTCGGGCAATCGCCCGACAGCGGCGAGCTGCTGGTTGCGCTGGCACGCTTGCCGCGCGGGCCGGCGCCGCATCAAGCCTCGCTGATCCGCGCGCTCGCCGAGGATTTAGCGCTCGGCTTTGATCCGCTCGACGCCGATCTCGCCGCGGTTTGGCGAGGGCCGCAACCTCGATCGCTCGCCGGTACGGGCGATTGGCGCACCGCCGGCGACACGGTCGAGCGCCTCGAATTGCTTGCGCGCGATCTCGTCGCCGGCACGCGCAGCGCCGATGCAAGCTGGACGCGGACGCGTGCGGTGCTCGATTGGATCGCGCGCGACCTGAAGCCAACGATCGCGGCTTGTGGCGGCGCCGAGTTGGAAGGCCTGCTGACGGGGCTTGACGGGCGCTTCGTTGCGCCGGGACCGTCGGGCGCGCCGTCGCGCGGCAAGCCCGAAGTGCTGCCGACCGGCCGCAATTTCTTCTCGCTCGACAGCCGCGCCGTACCGACGCCGGCCGCCTGGCAACTCGGCTGGAAATCGGCGGCGCTGCTGGTCGCGCAATTTGCACAAGAGCACGGCGCCTATCCCAAGGCGATGGCGCTCTCGGCCTGGGGCACGGCGAATATGCGCACAGGGGGCGACGATATCGCGCAAGGCCTCGCGCTGATGGGTGTCAGGCCGCAATGGGAAGAGAAGACCGGGCGCGTCACCGGTTTCGAGATCCTGCCGACCAGCGTGCTCGATCGGCCGCGCGTCGACGTGACCTTGCGCGTCTCGGGTTTCTTCCGCGACGCGTTCCCCAATCTCATCGATCTCTTCGACAGCGCCGCGCGCGCCGTCGCGGCGCTCGACGAAGATGCGAGCGTCAATCCGCTGGCGGCACGCGTCGCCGCCGACCGCGCCGCGCTCGAAGCGCAGGGCATCGCACAAGACGAGGCGAGATTGCGCGCCGGCTTCCGCGTCTTCGGCTCGAAGCCGGGAGCCTATGGCGCCGGCGTGCAAGCGCTGATCGACACGGGCGGCTGGCAAAGCGAGGACGAGCTTGCCGAGGCCTATCTCGCCTGGAGCAGCTTTGCTTATGGCGCCGGCGCGCACGGAAGCGCGGCGGCGAGCGAATTGCGCGCGCGGCTCGGCCGTGCGCAAGCCGTCGTTCACAACCAGGACAATCGCGAACACGATCTCCTCGACAGCGACGACTATTACCAATTCGAAGGCGGCATAGCCGCTGCGATCCGCCATGTCGGCGGCACGGCGCCGACGGTCTACCACAACGATCATTCGCGGCCCGAGACGCCGCGCATCCGCCGCCTCGAAGACGAGATCGGCCGCGTCGTCCATGGCCGCGCCGCCAATCCAAAATGGATTAGGGGCGTGATGCGTCACGGCTATAAAGGCGGCTTCGAGATTGCGGCGACCGTCGATTATCTCTTCGCTTTCGCCGCCACCGCGCGCGCGGTGAAAGATCATCATTTCGACGCGCTCTACGATGCTTATCTCGCCGATGCCGAAGTGCGCGCATTTCTCGACGCGCATAATCCCGATGCGCGCCAGGAAATCGAAGCGCGCTTCGCCGAGGCGATCGAGCGCGGGCTGTGGCGGCCAAAGCGCAACGACATCCGCGAGCGGCTGAAGGTCGGCGCATGAGCGACATCGAAGAAAGCGAAGACGAGATCAACCGCCGCGCCAACGAGAAGGCGAAGAAGCGCAAGGAAGCGCGCACCAAGATGCTCGCGACCAAGACCGAGGAGCGCGGCCTTATCATCGTGCATACCGGGACCGGCAAGGGTAAATCGACCGCGGCCTTCGGCATGGTACTGCGCTGCATCGGCCACGGCATGCGCGTCGGTATCGTGCAGTTCGTCAAAGGCGCGTGGGAGACGGGCGAGCGCAAGGTGCTGGCGCACTATTCCGATCTCGTCACCTGCCGCGCGATGGGCGAGGGATTCACCTGGGACACGCAGGACCGCGCGCGCGACATCGCCGCGGCCAAGGCCGCTTGGGCGGCGAGCCGGGCGATGATCGGCGATCCCGCTTACGACCTTGTCCTCCTCGACGAGCTCAACATCGTGCTGCGCTACGATTACCTGCCGCTCGACGAGGTGATCGCCACGCTCAAAGCCAAGCCGCGCGATCTGCATGTGATCGTGACCGGCCGCAACGCCAAGCCCGAGCTGATCGAGATCGCCGACCTTGTCACCGAGATGACCCTCGTGAAGCATCCGTTCCGCGCCGGTGTCAAAGCGCAGAAGGGCATCGAGTTCTGATGCGGGCGCCGGCGCTGATGCTCCAAGGCACGGGGTCCGACGTCGGCAAATCCATCATCGTCGCCGGCCTCGCGCGCGCCTTCACCCATCGCGGGATCAAGGTGCGGCCGTTCAAGCCGCAGAACATGTCGAACAACGCCGCTGTGACGCCCGACGGCGGCGAGATCGGCCGCGCCCAGGCCCTGCAAGCGCGCGCCGCACGCGTTGCGCCGAGCGTCGACATGAATCCGGTTCTGTTGAAGCCGCAAGCCGGGCATGGCGCGCAAGTGATTTTGCGCGGCAAGGTCAAGGGGGCGATGTCGGCGGCCGAGTATCATGTCGAAAAGCTGTCGTTGCTCCCCGCAGTGCTCGATAGCTTCGCCAAGCTCGAAGCCGAGGCCGATCTGGTGCTGGTCGAAGGCGCCGGATCGCCGGCCGAGGTCAATCTACGCGCCGCTGACATCGCCAATATGGGCTTTGCCCTCGCCGCCGAGGTGCCCGTCGCGCTGATCGGCGACATCGACCGCGGCGGCGTCATCGCGCAGCTCGTCGGCACGCAGGCGCTTTTGGCGCCCGAAGAGCGCGCGCTCGTCAAAGGCTATATCGTCAATAAATTCCGCGGCGATCTCGGCCTCTTTTCGGATGCGCTCGACGTCATCCGCGAGCACACGCGCTGGCGCTGCTTTGGCATCCTGCCGTGGTTCGAGCGCATCGGCGAGCTTCCCGCCGAAGACGGCATGGCGCTGCGCCGGCAGAGCAACACGCGCAACGGCGCGCTGACCATCGCCGTGCCGGTACTGCCGCATATCGCGAATTTCGACGATCTCGACCCTCTGCGCGCCGAGCCGGACGTCGCCGTCGAGTTCGTCTCGTCCGGCCGGCCGCTGCCGCTATGCGATCTCGTGTTGTTGCCGGGATCGAAGGCGACGCTTGCCGATCTTGCCGCGCTGAAGCGGGCCGGCTGGGACGTCGATATCAAGGCGCACAGGCGCCGCGGCGGGCATGTCCTCGGCATCTGCGCCGGCTATCAAATGCTGGGCCAACGCATCGCCGATCCCGACGGCATCGAAGGCGCGGCCGGCGAAGCCGAGGGGTTGGGCCTCCTCAAGATCGAGACCGTCATCACCCGCGACAAGTTGCTAGCGGAAGCGCGCGGCACCGAGATCGCCAGCGCCGCGCCGGTTGCCGGCTACGAAATGCATATGGGCCGCAGCCACGGCGCCGATAGCGCGCGGCCGATGCTGCGGCTCGACGGCCGCGCGGACGGCGCCGTTTCAAGCGATGGCCGTGTGATGGGCTGCCATTTGCACGGGCTGTTCGCAAGCGACGCGTTCCGACGCGCTTTTTTGCAGCGGCTCGGCGCCGTGCCCGATCCCGACCTGATCGACGAGCGCCGCGTCGAGAACGCGCTCGATGCGCTGGCACGCCATCTCGAGACCCATGTCGATCTCGACGCGCTTTTGCAGGTCGCGCATGCGCGTTAACTCACACGAAATAGCGCGTGAGGATCGCGATGAGCAGCAGCGCGGCAAAGCACGCGCCGCTCGCCGCATAAAGCTGCAGCGCCGCGCCGATATCGGCGATGGTTGCACGCGCGCGGCCTTCGCCCAGCCACGGCTCGTTCATCACGGTGCTGAGATAGCGTCGCGGCCCGCCGAGGGAGAGACCAAGCGCGCCGGCCGCGGCTGCTTCCGGCCAGCCGGCATTGGGAGAGCGATGCTTCTTCGCATCACGCAGTGCGGTACGGATGGCCTCGCCGGCATGCGCGCCCGGCAGGAAGAGCGCGCCAAGGGAGATCAGCCCGGCGGTCAGCCGCGCCGGTATCCAATTGAGCACATCGTCGAGCCGTGCCGCCGCCCAGCCGAAATAGAGATAACGCGGCGAGCGATGACCTATCATGCTGTCGAGGGTGCTCGCCGTCTTGAAGGCGAAGAGGCCCGGCAAACCGAAGAGCAGATACCAGAAAGCGGGCGCGATCACGCCGTCGCTGAAGTTCTCGAACAGGGATTCGATCGCCGCGCGGACGACGCCGAACTCATCGAGGCTTTCGGGATCGCGGCCGACGATCTTGGCAACGGCTTGCCGGCCCGCGGCGAGCCCGTCCGCCTGCAGCGCCTTGCCGACCGCGGCGACATGCTCGAAAAGGCTGCGCTGCGCCAAGAGCACGGCGACGAGGAGGGCCGCGATCGCCCAGGCATAATGGACGACGCGGAGATATTCCGTTACCAGCCAGCCGAGCGCCGCCGCGATTGCGACCAGGACGAATACGGTGACAACGCCGCGCAGCTGACGCGCCGCATCGCCGCGTCCCTCGCGGTTGAGACGCCGGTCGAAAAACGCGATTGCGTGGCCGGCGATCACGACGGGATGCGGTATCAGCCGGAAAACCGGCGCCATGTCGGCGAAAGCGAGATCGACCGCCAGGGCGAGCAGCAGCACGATCATCGGATCGGATCCGGACGCGAAGAGCATGCGGCAAGATCGACCGCGCGCGACCGCAAATACAAGTGCAAAGACGATAACGACCGAGACAAGGACAAAGCGAGGCGGCAATGAAAATGGGGGTAATGATCTGCGGGCATGGCAGCCGCGATCCGGAGGCGCTCGCGGAGTTCGAGCTGCTCGCGGCCGGCCTCAAGGCGCGAATGCCGGCGACGGAGATCGAAAGCGGCTATCTCGAATTCGCGCGGCCGATGATCCGCGAAGGGTTCGAAAAGCTCGCCGCGCGCGGCATCGAGCGCATTCTGGCGCTGCCCGGCATGCTTTTCGCGGCAAGCCATGTGAAGAACGATCTCCCCTCCGAGGTGAACGGCTTCGCCGCCGCCCATCCCGGCATCGAACTGCGCTTCGGGCGCGAGCTCGCGATCGAGCCCAAGCTCTTGCGCGCCGCGAGCGAGCGTATCGAGGAAGCCGAGCACCGCGCGCCGCACGCGCTGCCGCGCAGCGAGACTTTGCTGCTGGTCGTCGGCCGCGGCACCAACGACCCCGATGCCAATTCCAACATCAGCAAGCTCGCCCGCATGCTGTGGGAAGGCATGGGTTTTGGCTGGGCGGAGGTCGCCTATAGCGGCACGGCATCGCCGCTGGTCGAGCCTGGTCTCAGGCGCGCGACGATGCTTGGCTTCAAGCGCATCATCGTCTTCCCCTATTTCCTCTTCACCGGCGTGTTGGTGAAGCGCATCTACGCTGCCGCCGACCGGGTCGCCGCCGATCATCCCGAGATCGAGATCATCAAGGCATCCTATTTGCGCGACCACCCGCTGGTGCTCGACTGTTTCGTCGAGCGCGTCGCCGAGATCGTCGATGGCGAGCCGGCGATGAATTGCCGGCTGTGCAAATACCGCGCGCAGATCGTCGGCTACGAGCCTGAAACCGGCGCGCCGCAGCAAGGGCACCACCATCATGTCCGCGGCATCGGCACCGATGCCGACCATCGCCACCATCACGACCATCCGCACGGCCATCGCCACACGAATGGGCATGGCTGAGCCGCGCTACGACTATCTGCGCGATCCCGACGCGATCTATCGCCGGTCGTTCGCGCTAATCCGCGACGCGGTCGATCTCGCGCCGGTGCCGCGGGATTTGCGGGCGGTAGCGCTACGGCTCGTCCATACCTGCGGCGATCCGTCGATCGTCGGCGATCTCATCGCCTCGCCTGGCGCAGCGACACGCGGCCGCAAAGCGCTCGCCCGCGGCGCCGACATTCTCGTCGATGCGGCGATGGTCGCCGCCGGGATCACG
>DATGLO010000333.1:0-3155 GCA_035294105.1 Allostellaceae bacterium | reverse complement strand
CGACGACGCCGGCGGTCCGGAGCCCGTATTGTGCCGGCAGCGTGCCGGTGATGAGATTCATCGACTGGACAAAGCGCGGGCTCAGCTCCTGGCCGAAAAAGCTCACCCCCGGAGGCAGCATCACCCCGTTCACGCGGTACTGTGCGTCGAGGTGCTCGTTGCGAATGTGAATCGAGCCGTTCGACGCGCTGTCCTGTGCGACACCGGGTGCTTGCATAAGCACGTTGCTCAGCGAGGCGTTATCACCGCCAGGCAGGCTCTGAATCGACTGATTGGTGACGCCATAGCTCGAGGCGCCGACATTCGCGGCGATGCTCTGCCGCGGCGGCGCGATCCGCGTTGCCGTAACGGTGATCTCGCCGACCCCCGGCGCCGTGACATCGGGCGTCTGCGCCTGATCGACGGCAGTCTGGGCGCGCGCCGGCGCGCCGCTCCAGCAGCCGACCGCCGCGAGGACCACAGCGCCCGCGCTTGCCCGCCGCGTCGCTGCGGAGGCGGATCGGCGATGCCCCAATTTGCGATGCACCAGTCGCTTCACTCGAAAACCTCGATCGCCACGGCCCCGCGCTCAGCGGAGCCGGCTCCACGCGAAAAGCCGAAAACGCTATCGGCTCAACGGCGGGCCGCGGGTGTCGAAGAGAAGATGCGCCGGCGGCGTGAGGTGGAGGGCGTCGAGCGACGCGAGAACGACGGCATGCCGGACCGCCGGCATCGGCACGCGCAGGTCTTCGGGCAAGGCCGAGCTGCCGAGCAACGTGATCGAGGCGCAGATCGGGCAGTCGGTGTCGGCGGCCATGCCACTGCCGCTGCTCCCGACGGAACGATGGGCCGCAACGAGCGTCAGCGAACTATGACCGCGCTCGAGAAATTGGAAATCGCCGGGATCGAAATGTCCGAAGCTCGCGACGAACTGGATGAACATCGCCAGCAACGCAAGCCACGGTGGCACGCGACGGAGGCCGTTCCTGCCGAGGGCGGGGCGAGCGAGCATCGCGGGCGAAGATAAGCGCTGACTGCGGCGGTGACAAGCGGGCCGATCTGCGCCACCTTATGCGGCGGCGAAGCTCGCCGCGAGCGAGGTGATGACGATGAGCGAAGAAGCCTTGGTGTTACGGCAGGATCGCGATGGCGTGGCGACACTGACCCTCAACCGGCCGCAGGCGCGCAACGCTCTCTCGGTGGCGTTGATGAACGCTTTGCAATCATTGCTCGACGCAATCGCCGGCGACAACTCTGTCCGCGTCCTCGTCATCGCCGGCGCGGGACGCGCCTTCTGCGCCGGTCATGATTTGAAGGAGCTGCGCGCCAATCCCGGCCGCCAATCTTACGAGGCCGTCTTCGGCCAATGCGCGAAGCTCATGACCAGCATCGTCAAGCTGCCGAAGCCGGTGATAGCGCGCGTCCACGGCGTCGCCACGGCGGCCGGCTGCCAGCTCGCTGCGTCCTGCGATCTCGTCGTCGCCGCTGCCGATGCGCGCTTCGCGACGCCGGGCGTTAACATCGGTCTTTTCTGCTCGACGCCCATGGTAGCGTTGTCGCGCGCCATCGGCCGCAAGCAAGCGATGGAGATGCTGCTGACGGGCTCGCCGATCGACGCCGAACAGGCGCGGCAATGGGGTCTCGTCAATCGCGTCGTGCCCGCCGCCGCGCTCGAGAGCGCAACCGCGGCACTTGCCAACGAGATCGCCGCAAAGTCGCCGCTCACCGTCGCGATCGGCAAGAAGGCGTTTTACGCCCAGGCCGAGATCGGCCTCGACGAAGCTTACGCCTATACGGCTGAAGTCATGACCACCAACATGCTCGCGCGCGACGCCGAGGAAGGCATCGACGCCTTCCTCGAAAAGCGCAAGCCCCTTTGGGAGGGACGATGAACCACGACAGCTACAGCGACGATTATCTGCGCGCTATCTTCGCGCGCGTGAAGACCATCGCCATGGTCGGCGCGAGCCCCCGTCCCGACCGGCCCAGCAATCACGTGATGGCGTTCTTGCAGCGCAAAGGCTTTCGCGTCACCCCGGTCAACCCGCAAGCCGCGGGTCAAACGATCCACGGCGCGACCGTTATGGCGGCGATCGGCGATATTGCCGAGGCGATCGACATGGTCGATATCTTCCGCCGCTCGGACCAGGTCGCGCCGGTGGTCGACGAAGCGATCGCCAAGCACGCGAAGATCGTCTGGATGCAGCTTGGCGTGCGCGACGATACGGCCGCGGCAAAAGCCGAAGCGGCCGGTCTCGATGTCGTGATGAACCGCTGCCCTGCGATCGAGATGCCGCGGCTGCGTCTCTGAGCTACGCTCGGCAAACCAACAACGGGAGGATCCGCATGCTGACGCTTTATTTCTGTCCCGGCCTTTGCTCGCTCGCCTCGCATATTACGATCGAGGAAACCGGTACGCCCTATGCCGAGAAAGTCGTCAACGTCATGAAGGGCGAGCACATGGGCGGCGACTATCTCAAGATCAATCCACGCCACAAAGTGCCGGCCCTCGATATCGACGGCACGATCTTGGTCGAGAACGCGGCGATCATGGCCTATCTCGCCAAGCGCTTTCCCGCGGCGAAGCTGAAGCCCGAGAGCGAGATCGAAGAGGCGCGCTGGCTCTCGATCATGACCTGGCTATCGAACACGCTGCATCCCTCTTTCACCCGCATCTTCCGCAGCGACAAGTTCGCAAGCGACGCGGCAGCGCAAGCGGCGGTCAAGGAAAGCGGAAAGAAAGAAGCTTGGGAGAATCTTTCCGAGATCGATCAACGTCTCGCGAGCGGTCCGTGGATGATGGGCGCGCAATATACGACGTGCGATCCTTATGCGATGGTCTTCTACAGCTGGGGCCTGCGCGCCGAGTTGCCGATGAAGGACCTGAAGAACTACACCGCGTGGAAGGAGCGCATGCTGCGCCGGCCGGCGGTGAGGAAGATTCTCGAAGCCGAGCAGAACCCGCTGGCGAAAGCGGCGTAATCTTTGCGATCGGCGGCTGTTAGTGAAGCTGGCCGGCGCTCTGCCAGGCTTTGATCCACGGCACGGGGTGGATCAGCATAATGATGTTGAGCGTTAGGTTGTCGCGAATGGCGTAACCGACGCCAATCTCCATCGCGATCGCGAGCAGAACGGTTACGGTTGCCGGAAGACAACGCGCCAACCTAAAGCCGATT
>DATGLO010000332.1:0-3731 GCA_035294105.1 Allostellaceae bacterium | reverse complement strand
TGATGGCCGGCTCCGGCCACATCGCCGGCGTCGTCAATCCGCCCGGCAAATCGAAATACGGCCACTGGACCAATGCGAAGCTGCCGAAGAGCCCGGACGAATGGCTCGCCGGGGCGAAATACGCCGAAGGATCGTGGTGGCCGACCTGGGAAAAGTGGATCGAGAAATACGCCGGCGGCGAAGTCGATGCCCGCAAGCCCGGCGACGGCAAGCTCAAGCCGATCGAGCCCGCGCCCGGCTCGTACGTCCTCACCAAGGCCAATTAGCGGGTGCACAGCGGGTAAATTGACGCCGCGCCCGCTTCGCGCGACACTCCTCCTATAAGGGCCGAACAAAAAAACCGGCCGGGCTACTAGGGTGAGGAGACGACGATGCTGCGCATTCTCGGGCTTGCCTTTGCCGTTCTCGGAATTTCGTTTGTGGTGAGCCCCGCGCCGTCGCGCGCGGCGACGAACGATGTCGCGCTGACCGGCAAGGTCAGCTCGGCGACGGATGGCGCGATGGAGGGCGTGATCGTCAGCGCCCAGCGTCAAGGCTCGACGATCATCACCAGCGTCGTCAGCGATCACAACGGCACCTATAGCTTTCCGGCTGCGCGGCTCGCGTCCGGGCATTACTTCATTACCATCCGAGCCGAGGGCTACGATCTCGACGGCAACGGCGTCACCGATATCGCCGCCGGCAAGACCACGAAGGACGACCTCACCCTCAAAAAGACCGGCAATCTCGCGGCGCAGCTCAACGATGCCGAATGGATGATGAGCATCCCCGGCACCGAGCAGCAGAAGAAATTCCTGCTCAACTGCAACAGCTGCCACACCTTGCAGCGCATCGTCGAATCGAAGCACACGCCGGACGAATGGATGCCGCTTTTCGCGCGCATGGCGAAATACTGCCCGTGCAGCACGCCGATGCGGCCGCTGCCGATGGTGAAGCCGCCGCATGGCGAGCTGCCGCTGGCCGCGCGCCAAGCCGCCGCAACTTATCTCGCCAGTATCAATCTCAGCACCAAGTCGAATTTCGACTTTCCGCTGAAGACGGAGCCGCGCGCGACCGGCAAGGCGACGCATGTCATCATCACCGAATACAAGCTGCCGCGGCCGACGATCGAGCCGCATGACGTCGTCGTCGACAAAGACGGCATCGTGTGGTTCTCGGAATTCGCTGACAACGCCCTTGGCCGGCTCGATCCGAAGACCGGCAAGGTCGCGGAATTCAAGCTGCCGCAGCTCAAGAAGGACGATCCGCCCGGCACGCTCAATCTCGAACTGGCGCCCGACGGGCATCTCTGGCTGTCGATGCAGTTCCAGGCGGCCTTTGCCGAATTCGACCGCAAGACCGAGAAATTCGTCCATGTCTGGCAGATCCCGAAGAGCCAGCAGGACGAAGTCAGCCAGGTCGGCTTCACCGACCCGGCGGCGGCAAACGTCGATCACGAGGTGTGGACGCGGACGGATACGCCGAACAATTTCTATCGCCTCAATCTCGTCTCCATGAAGATGACCGAGATCGGCCCGGCGCTCGATCCGCAAACACATCAGCCGCTGAACGCCTACGGCATTCCCGTCGACAAGGAGAACAATCTCTACATGCTCGATTTCGGCTCGGACAAAGTAAGCCGGCTCGACGCCAAGACTCTACAGCCGACGGTCTATCACACGCCGACGCCGGGCTCGCGCCCGCGCCGCGGCCGGTTCGATGCGCAGGATCATCTCTGGTTTGCGGAATACGGCGCCAACCGGATCGCCGAATTCGATCCGAAGACGGCGCAATTCCACGAGTTCGAGATTCCGACGGCGTGGACGAGCCCCTACGACGTCGCCGCCGACAAGAACGGCGATGTCTGGACAGCCTCGATGTTCACCGATCGCGTCGTGCGGCTGACGCCGGAAACCGGCGAGTTCGTCGAATATCCCTTGCCCGAGCAAGCGACGAATATTCGCCGCGTGTTCCTCGACAATTCGGGGCCGCGCGTCGTGTTCTGGGCCGGCAGCAACCACGATGCCGGCATCCTCAAAGTCGAACCGCTGGATTAACGGGACGCGGCGACAAAACCGCGCGAACAGGGAGGTCGATATGGTAGACGTGCCGCTGAACGCGACACTGACCGAAGGGGATTCATCCGCCTTCGCGCAAGCGCAGCGCGACATCGCGGCGCGGATGGAACGCATACCGCTGACGCGCACGCAGATAAAAGCGCGGATCGTCGTCGGGACGGCGACCTTCTTCGACGGCTATGATTCACTGGTGATCGGGCTGGTGATGCCCGTGCTTGCCGGCGCCTGGCACCTGTCGCGCCCCGAGATCGGCTTCATCCTCTCGGGCACGTTCTTCGGCCAGCTGCTCGGCGCGCTCCTCTTTCCGTGGCTCGCGGAGCGCTACGGCCGCTTGCGCTCGGCAAGCTACAGCATCTGGGTCGTCGGCCTGTTGGGTTTGGCTTGCGCCGCATGCTGGAACTTCAGCTCGCTGCTCGTCGCGCGCGTCATCCAAGGCGTGGGCATCGGCGGCGAGATTCCCGTTGCCGCGACCTATATCAACGAGATCGCTCATTCCAAGAGCCGCGGCCGCTTCTTCCTCATGTACGAGGCCGCTTTTGCTTTCGGCTATCTGATCTGCACCTTGCTCGCCGTTCTGTTGGTAACGAGCGTCGGCTGGCAGGTCATGTTCCTGATCGGCGCGCTGCCCGCTTTCGTCGCCGCGGTGATGCGGCGGATGCTGCCGGAATCGCCGCGTTGGCTCGCGAGCAAAGGCCGCGCCGATGAAGCGAACGCGATCGTCAGCCAGATGGAGGGCGAAGCGAAGCAGAAGCTCGGCGGCGAATTGCCCGCGCCCGACTATTCCGTCGCACCCCCGCCGGTTGGCATCCGCACCAATCTTTTCGAGCTGTTCACGCCGTTCTATCGCATGCGGACGCTGGCCGTGTGGTCGATCTGGGGCTGCAGCTTTTTCGTGACCCAAGCGCTCAACTCCTGGCTGCCGACGATCTACCGCCAGGATCTGCATCTCTCGATTCAGCAATCGCTCGAGTTCACCCTCGCGACGCACGCGCTCTCGATCGGTAGCGCGATCATCGTCGCGCTCGCGATCGATCACACGGGCCGCCGCCGTTGGATTGGCTCGGCGCTGCTGATTGGCAGCCTCTCCCTCCTGGTTCTCGCGCTTCAAGGCGGCACCAACCCCTATATCCTGCTCGCCTGCGCCGCGACCGCCGAGTTCTTCCTCGCGACCGTATCGGTATCGATCTACGTCTATACCTCGGAACTTTATCCGACGCGGATGCGCGCGCTCGGCTGCGGCATGGGCTCGACCGTCCGCAACGTCTTCACGACATTGAGCCCGACGCTTGTCGCCGTGATGCTGAGCAATTACGGCTTGCCCGGCGTCTTCACGATGCTCGGCCTCGCGCCCCTCATTCCGTGCTTCATGGTGCTGGCCTTCGGCACCGAGACCAAGGCGCGGGTGCTCGAAGAAGTATCACCCTGAAAAGCGAAGCGCGGCCCGAAAGCCGCGCTTCTTCTCTCGATCGCTGAACTGCGTTCAGGCGTGTGCCGGCTCCGGCTGCTTCCCTTTGACACGGAAGGCCTGCATCTTGCCGGCGGCGATATCGGCCAGCATGGGCAATTCGATCACGAAGAAGGTCGCGCCGTCCGGGCCCGCAACGATCTCGCCGACATCGGCGCCCGCCTGGATAAACATGTAGGTGCCCTCGTCCTTCGTCTTCCCACCCTTCC
>DATGLO010000331.1:0-2402 GCA_035294105.1 Allostellaceae bacterium | reverse complement strand
TGCCACTGGACGGTCAATGTCGCCGCGGCGTCAGGCCACGGCAAGCTCTATGCCGACGCCTATTCGGTCTCGCCGGCAGGGGTGTTCGTGCCGCCCGAATCGACGATCAAAGAGCCCAAGGATCTCGCCGGCGTCCCGATCTCGGTCGGCTATCAATCGGGCAGCCACTACGCGACCATCCAGGCGCTCGAAGGCTATCTGCCCCTCGATCAGATCAAGCTGAGCTTTGCCGACGGGCTGCTCTTCAGCCGTATGGAGCTGCTCTTCGATCGCAAAGTGCCGGCGGTCTCGGTCTTCAGCGGTCCATATTATTTCCTGGAGCAACTTGGCTTCCGCAAGGTCATCGACAGCACCTTCATGATGGCGATGAGCGTTTCCGGCGATCCCGACATGGAGGACGTGCGCAAATATTACCGGGCGCTGCGCCGCGCACAGCGCGACATCGATCTGCGGCCCGAGCTCTACACGCATTATTACAAAAAGGAATTCCCAACCCGCTTCCACACGATGATGGATACGCGGCGCTGGGGTCCGGGCGAGCGCATCGTGTTCGAGCCCTATACGAAAGAAGTGTTCGAGCAGTCGCGCCAATGGATCGCCTCGCGCGGCATTTTCCCCGACGGCAATCTCGGCGCGAACGATTACGAGCACTCGATCGTCACGCTCGCGGCGGAATGAGGGCGCTGCAGTAGCGCCCTGCGCCCTTCGACTGCTCCCCGAGCAAGCTCGGGGAGCGCTCAGGGTGGGGCGAGATTTTGCGTGGCATCAAATCACGCATTTTTCTCCTTATCCTGAGCGAAGCGAAGTCGAAGGACTCGTGGTGCTTATGCGGCGCCATCAATAAACAGGGAGGACTCTCATGATCCGCACGCGCGTCACCGAGATGCTGAAGATCGAGCATCCCATCGCCCTCGGCGGCATGGGCTCGATCTACTCCCCCGATCTCGTTGCGGCGGTCTCGAATGCCGGGGGCCTCGGCGCGATGGGCTGCCACGGCCTCAACCCTGAGCAAATCCGCACCGGCACCGCCGCCATCCGCGCCAAGACCAACAAGCCCTTCGCGCTGAACTTCCTGCTGTTCTGCTTGCGCGAGGACAGTTTCGCCGCGGCGCTCGAATTGCATCCCGCGGCGATCGCTTTCGCCTGGCCGCGGCCGGAGCAGGAGTTGAAACCGTTCATCGACCGCGCCCATGGCGTCGGCGCCAAGGTCACCTTGATGGCGGGCGCCGTGCCCGAGGCGAAGCGTGCAGCGCAAGCCGGCGCCGACATCATCATCGCGCAAGGCACCGAAGGAGGCGGCCATGTCAGCTGGCAGGCAAGCCTGCCGCTCGTTCCCGCGGTGGTCGACGCCGTCGCGCCGGTGCCGGTGCTCGCCGCGGGCGGCATCGCCGATGGCCGCGGCCTTGCCGCGGCGCTCGCGCTCGGCGCCGACGGCGCGCTGCTCGGCACGCGCTTTCTTGCTTCGGTCGAATCTCCACTTCATCCCAATTTCAAGCAGGCGATCGTCGATACCGACGGCCACGATACGCTGCTCTCCGAGATTCCTGATGTCTGCGCCGGCCTCGTCTGGCCCGGCGCGATGTCGCGCTCGAAGCGCAATCGCTTCATCGAGCGCTGGGCGGGACGCGAGTGGGCGCTGCGCCAGAATCAGGCCGCTGCGCTCGCCGATGTCCAGGCGGCCCGCAAAGCCGGCGATATCGACAATGCGCCACTGTCGATGGGTCAGGATTGCGGCCTGATCCACGATATTGCGCCCGCCGCCGAGATCGTCGCGCGCATCGCTCGCGAAGCAGAAGCCATCTTGGCGGAGAAATTGCCGCGCCACCTCCAATAGGCCCGGGCGAGCAATCGATCGGATGGCTCTGCGTCGGCCAAGTACCGCCTTCGCGATCGCGCTAGGCGCGATCACCTTGATCGGACCGCTGGCAATCCATCTTTTCCTGCCGGTAATGCCGGCGGTGAAATCGGCCTTCGCGATCTCCGACGCGCTGGTCGAACTCACCTTCAGCGTGACCTTGTTCACGATGGCGATCGTGACCCTGTTCTATGGCAGCCTCTCCGATCGCTATGGCCGCCGGCCGGTGCTGCTGGGCGGCCTTGCCCTTTTCGTGCTCGGCAGCGGGTTGTCGCTTGCCGCCTCCTCGGTCGCCGTATTGATCGCCGGCCGCGTGATTCAGGCGATCGGCGCGGGCTGCGGGCTGACGCTATCGCGCGCGATCGCCCGCGACGCTTACGGGCCCGAGGTGCTGGTCAAAGCCATCGCCTATCTCACCATGGCCTATACGATCGGGCCGATGATCGCCCCGCCGCTCGGCGGCGCGTTGATGGACGTACTCGGCTGGCGCGCGGCGTTCTGGTTCGCGCTGATCGTTGGTTTGGCGATCTTTGTCGGCGCGTATCTC
>DATGLO010000330.1:0-5230 GCA_035294105.1 Allostellaceae bacterium | reverse complement strand
TAAAGGTTCGAATGACCGATTTGTCGGCTTCGACCGATTGCGGCTGGATGCGATCCGGCATCAATGCGACCCAATCGACCGGAACGGACAGCTTTTGCTCCACCGCTTCGCCGGCATATTGATTGGTGCTGATGAGAATGTCGGTCGGCGACGGCGTGTTCGCTGCCGCGGCGATCATAACCTTGTTGAGCTCTTCCGGCTCGGAGGGCCCGGGCGTGAAGCGCACGGCGATGTTCGTGCCGAACATCGCATTCATGCCGGCGCCCATTTGCTTCAAGACATCGTTGTCGCCGAGCATGCCCGCGCCCCATTGCAGCTCGAGCTTGCCCTCTTTCTGTGCGGCGGCGATGACTTGCTGCAGCGCCGGCGTCCAATCGGCGGCGCGCGCCGGCATGGCGGCGGCGATAGCGAGCGCGCCGAGCGCAACGATGGCGGACGTCTTTGCCGCACTCATGCCGACACCAGCGCCGCAAGCTCGTCCATGCTCGCCCCGAGATCGATGATGTTGCGCTCTTCGCGCAGCACGCCGATGGGATCGCGGCCTTCCGCGATCGCTGTCAGCCCGTCATGCAGCATCTTGCGGAACATGACGATGCCGCGATCGGTCCAGCCAAGCGTTTCTTGCGTGCGATCGGCGATGAGGCCCTGGCTCTCCTGGGCGACGCGGTCCTGCTCATGCGAGGGGATGTCCCACCAGCCGTCTTCGACGCGGTCGTAAACGCCGCGCTGCTGCGGCTTGAGACCCTCGGTCTTGAGGCGTCCCTGATCGGTGATCGAGGGATAGGCCGTCACCCAAAACGTCGTCGTCTTGGTGTCGTCGGTCGGCACGCGGATGCGCAGATTGTGACTCGGCGGCACGCCGACGCGCGCCTGGGTGAAGCGATTGCTCGACGGGAAGATGAACTGATCGCTTTTCGCCGCGCGACCCGGCACCTGCATGGTGATATTGAGGCCGAACCACGCCGGTTCCCATTCGACTTGGCTGCGCTTGAACGCCATCGACGGATAGACGCTCGCATGCAGCGAGCAAAGATGATGCTGATCGACGGTGTTCTCGGCGCGTTGCAGCCAATTGCAATATTCTTCATCGGCGCCGACCTTGGTAAGGCCGGCTTCGCGGAAGAGAAGATCCCAGCGCGGGAAGGCCGGTACAGGCTGCGGCCCGAGATAGGCGAAGATCAATCCGCTCGCCTCGAACAGCGCATAGGCTTTGAGCTTCACTTCTTGCGCGAGATGCGTGCCGGCGGGTTCGAGGGGCAGATCGATGCAGCGCCCGTCAGTGCCGTACTTCCAGCCGTGATAGCAGCAGCGGATGCCGTGCTCTTCGACGCGGCCAAATTCGAGCGATGCGCGGCGATGGGCGCAATAGCGCTCGACGAGGCCGAGCTTACCCGAAGGCTCGCGGAAAAGGACGAGGTCTTCGCCGAGAATCCGGATCGGCACCGGCTTCGTCGTCACCTGCTCGGTGAACCACACCGGCCACCAATAGCGGCGCAGCAGCGCACCCATCGGCGTACCCGGCCCGACGCGCGTCAACAGCTCGTTCTCGGCCTTGTCCATGAATATCCTCCCCGACGACCGCGGAAGTGTCGCATCGGCGGCGGCGCCACGCAATCTTTGTCGCCCCGAGCGACGCGGGGAACTTCCGCGCCGTGCCACGATTGGTTTTAGCGCAACTAAGGAGGCTGTCATGTATCGCATTCTCGGCGTCATTCTGTTCGGTTTGCTGCTCGCGAGCTGCAACCAAAACCCTCGGGGCAACGGCCTCGGCAATAACGCCTATAACGGCTACGGCACCAGCGGCGGGCCCGGCGGCATGGGCTCGGCCCAAGGCCCGATGCCTTATGGCGACATCAACGGCTATGCGCCGCCGCCGGGTCTGTGACGCGCCGCCGACCGTCGCCGTCCGGCGTGGAGGTGCTAGACTTGGTCCTCGCGATGGCCCGCTAGCACTTCAACGACGAGGACAAAGATGACCGATACCGTTTACACCCCGCCGAAAGTCTGGACCTACAAGCCCGATGGCGGACGCTACGCCGCCACCAACCGGCCGACGGCCGGCGCGACGCATGAGAAAGAGCTGCCGGTCGGCAAGCATCCGCTGCAGCTTTATTCGCTGGCGACGCCGAACGGGGTGAAGGTCACCATCATGCTGGAAGAGCTTTTGGCGCTCGGCCACAAAGGCGCCGAATACGACGCCTGGCCGATCAAGATCGGCGAGGGCGACCAGTTCGGCAGCGGCTTCGTCGCGATCAATCCCAATTCCAAGATCCCGGCTCTGCTCGATCGCTCCGAGCCCAAGCCGGTGCGCGTCTTCGAATCGGGTTCGATCCTCGTTTATCTCGCGGAGAAGTTCGGCGCCTTGCTGCCGACCGAACGCGCCGCGCGCGCCGAATGCCTCTCCTGGCTCTTCTGGCAGATGGGCAGCACGCCTTATATCGGCGGCGGCTTCGGCCATTTCTACGCCTATGCCCAGACGAAGATCGAATACGCCATCAACCGCTTCACCATGGAGACGAAACGCCTGCTCGACGTCCTCGACCGGCGCCTGGCGATCAGCGAATATGTCGCCGGCGACAAGTACACCATCGCCGACATCGCGATCTGGCCCTGGTACGGCGGCCTTGCGCAGTACAACCAATATGGCGGCGCCGAATTCCTCTCGGTGCAGGACTACAAGAACGTCCAGCGCTGGACGACGCAGATCGGTCAGCGTCCGGCGGTGCAGCGTGGCCGCAAGGTCAATCGCCTCTCCGGCAACCCGGCGGATCAGCTGCATGAGCGGCACGACGCCAGCGACTTCGACACGAAGACACAGGACAAGCTCGCCGCCAAGAGCTGAGCCGCGCCGGGATCGGCGCGGTTGCGACGGATCGGCCCCTTCGCTAGTTTTGCGAGCTTCGCAAAAGCGGAGGGGTGGCCGAGCGGTCGAAGGCGCACGCTTGGAAAGCGTGTATACGGGAAACCGTATCGTGGGTTCGAATCCCACTCCCTCCGCCAGCCGACCTTGCTGACCACGACGGCCGGTACACAAAGACGCGGCGCAACCAGAGTTGGACGGCATGGCGAGTGAAGAGTTCGTAACGGTCGGCGACGCCGAAATCGAGGTGGTGCGGCGTGGCGCCGGGCGGCCGTTGCTGTTGCTGCCCGGCGAAGACATGCTCGAAGCCGAGTCGGCCTTCGCCGCGGGCCTCGCCAAGCGTTTCGAGGTGATCATCCCGTCGCCGCCCGGTTTCGGCCGCTCGTCGCGCCCCGACTGGCTGAGCGAGCCGCGCGATCTCGCCTATCTTTTGCTCTCGCTCATGACCAAGCTCGACGTCCAGGGCGTGCCGGCGATCGGCTGCTCGCTCGGCGGCTGGATCGCCGCCGAAATGGCGGTGATGGACGAGCGCTGCTTTTCGCGCCTCGTCTTGATCGATCCTTATGGCGCGAAACTCGGCGGCCCATTGGAGCGCGATTTCGTCGACCTGTGGCAGCTCGCGCCGCCAAAGCGCGACGCCCTTTATTGGCGCGATCCCGAGAAAGCCAAGCGCGATATCAGCAAGCTCGACGACGCGGCGCTCGGCCGCATCGCGCGCAATCTCGAAACTTTCGCCCGGCTGTCCTGGCAGCCCTATTTCCACAACCCGAAGCTGAAGCACCTGCTGTACCGCATCGCGGCGCCGACGCTCGTCTTGTGGGGCGAGCAGGACGGCATCGCGAGCACCGATTACGCGCGCGGCTTGGCGAAGCTCATTCCCGGCGCACGCGTCTCGACCATCGCCGAAGCGGGACATTATCCGCATCTCGAGCAGTCCGATGCTGTCCTGAAGCAAGTCAGCGAATTTTTGGGAGCAAGCGCATGAGAGCTTGGCACTTCACGGAAATGCCTTATCCGCATTATCCGCAAGACGAACCGGCGACGCGCATCAACCTGCCGAACAAGCATTTCGATCCGAAGATCGGCGCCGAGCTCTACAACCGCTATCTCGACGAGCACATGATCGCCGACGAGCTCGGCCTCGATCTGATGCTCAACGAGCATCACCAGACGCCGTCTTGCATCGACACTTGCGCGCCGCTGACCGCGGCGATCCTCGCACGCCAGACGAAGAACGCGCGCATCTGCGTTCTCGGCAATCCGATCGGCCATCGCAACGATCCGATCCGCGTCGCCGAAGAGATGGCGATGGTCGATTGCATCTCGCGCGGGCGCCTCGAATGCGGATTCGTCCGCGGCGTGCCCTACGAGGTCTATGCCGCCAACACCAACCCGACCGAGACAGGCGATCGGCTCTGGGACGGCATCGATCTGGTCATCAGGGCATGGCAGGCGGTCGATACGCCCTTCAATTACGAAGGCCGGTTCTGGCATCGGCGCAGCATCAATGTCTGGCCGCGGCCGCTGCAGACGCCGCATCCGCAGATCTGGGTCACCGGCTCGACCGACAAGGAGACGCCGAAACGCTGCGGCGAGCGCGGCTGGGTGTTCGCGAATTTCTTGTTGGCTTACGACAAGGTGAAACCGCTCTTCGACACTTATCGCGCGCATTTCGTCGAGCACGGCCTGCCCGGCGGGGGCGGCTGCGCTTACATGCCGCTCGTCCATGTCGCGGATTCCGAAAGCGAAGCGCTCAAAGGCGCGGATGAGCTGCGCTGGTATCTGACCGCGCCGAAGGCCGAGCCGCATTTCCGCAATCCGCCCGGCTACATGCCGGTCGCGGCGAACGTCGCGGCGATGCGCGCGGCGCAGAACGCCAATGTCCGCAACGCGCGCAGCGCCAGCATCGACGACCTCAGGGAGCAAGGCATCCTCGTCTGCGGCACGCCGGACAATGTCGTGAAGCAGATCAAGCGCTTCTACGAGCGGGTCGGCGGCTTCGATCACCTCTTGATGATGGATCACGCCGGGTTCATGGATCACGACCGCACGGTCAAGGCGATGACCCTCTTCGCGCGCGAGGTCTATCCGCAGATCAAGGACCTGCCGCGCACCCAGCCGCTCAAAGTCGCGCGCGCCGCGGCGGAGTAGCCGTTACTTCGCCGCGACGCCGAACATCGGCTTGGCGCGCTCGATCACCGCCGGCGGGGTCGCGTCGATCTTCTTGATCGTGTCGACGATCTCTCCGCCCGTGAGCGGGTGAATTTCCATCTGCTCTTTCTTCGCCTCGGCCAAGAGCGCCGGATCGCGCATCGATGAATCGAAAGCGGCGCGCAGCGCGGCGAGCCGGTCTGCCGGCACATTGGGCGG
>DATGLO010000329.1:0-10405 GCA_035294105.1 Allostellaceae bacterium | reverse complement strand
GAGGCCCGGCGGCAGCATCAGGCCTTTCTGCGAGCCGCAGATGGTGACGTCGACTCCCCAATCGTCGTGGCGGTATTCGTGCACGCCGAGCGACGAGATCGCATCGACCATCAAAAGCGCGGGATGCTTCGCCGCGTCCATCGCTTTCCTCACGGCGGGAATATCGCTGAGGATGCCGGTCGAGGTCTCGCTGTGAACGACCGTCACGGCTTTGATCTCGTGGCCCTTATCGGCGGTGAGGCGCTTCTCGATCTCCGCGGCATTGAGCGGATGCCGCCAATCGCCCGGAATGAACTCGACCTTGAGCCCATGCTTTTCCGCCATCGCGCGCCACAGGGTCGCGAACTGGCCGCTTTCGAAGGCGAGAACCTTGTCGCCGGGCGAGAGCGTGTTGAGCAACGCCGTCTCCCACGCGCCCGTCCCCGACGAGGGATAGATCGCGACCGGGCCCTTGGTGCGGAAGATACGCGCCATGCCGGCGGTGATGTGCTTCACCAGATCGAAGAATTCCTGGCTGCGGTGGTCGATGATCGGATGACCCATCGCCGCCAATACGCGGTCGGGCACGTTGCTCGGCCCCGGCACATGGAGGAAATGCCGGCCGCGCTTCGTCTTCGCCATGACGTTACTACTCCCTGTCGGACGATCGAACTCATCGGAAAGTGGCGCGAATGTGACCGGAAGCCTCGCCAGCCGCAAGCCCGGCTTTGCCCAAAACGGTGGGCAATGTGCCCGTGGGCTATTCTTCCCCGCCGGGTGGGACGGTCGCCGCGTCGCCGCCGAGGCTCTCGATCAACGCTTCGAGACTGCGATGGAGCGCTTCGAGATTGGCGGCGCCGAGTTGCTCAGCAAGGGCGCCGTAGATGCGCTCCGATTCCACCCAGACATTCCAGAAGGTCGAGCGGCCCTTGGCGGTGAGCGCCACGGTCATGCGCCGCGCGTCCTGCGGGTCGGGACGCCGGCGTAAGAGCCCGCGCGCGACAAGGCGCGGCACGGTGCGCGAGAGGCTAGCCGGGTGGATGCAGCAGCGGCCGGCCAACGCCATCATGTCGATCCATTCGACCTCGGCGAGGGCGCGCATGATGCGGCCTTGCTGGTCGGTGAGGCCGAGGTCGCGCAAGGTCGGGCGAAAGCGCTGCATCACCGCTTCGCGCGCCCGGAGGAGCTGCATCGGCAAAGCGCGGCTCATCATCTGCGCCGGAAACGGCGCGGCCTTGGGCGCGGCGCTGCGGGTCGTCGCTTTCGGCATTATCGCTTCGGATCGCGCAAGGCCGGCCAGAGGCTCAGCGCCGTCTCGCTGAAGAACCAGCGCCGCTCGTCCTCGCTGAAGCCGGCGAAATCCTCCTGCATGATCTTCAAGCGCGCATCGAGCTTGCCGAAGCGATGGCTATGCGCCGGATAGTTCGAGCCGAACATCATGCGCTTGATGCCGAAGGCCTCGATCAGCGGACCGAAGAACGCCCGCGCCGTCGTCTTGGCATCGCGGATCGCATGCGAATTGTTGGGGCAAAGCTTCAGATAGGCGTTGGGGAATTTCGCCAACGCAAAGATCGGCTGGATGCTTTTGAAGTCGGGCGGATCGAGCTCCAACGCCCACATATGCTCGAACGCGACCTTCACCTGCGGAAAGCGCTCCACCACCGCGGGCATGCCGGGCAGATGCGGCAACTCGGCGGCGACGGTGATCGGAATGCCGAGCTCGCCGGCGCGCTGCCACACGGGAAAGGTCTGCGGATTCCACAAGACGCCCTCCGCATGGCCTTTGGGCATGAAGCGCAAGCCCCTGACGCCGCGCTTCTCGACCAGCTCGGTCAGCACGTCGGGCGCATTCTTCGCCATCTGATCGATCACGGCGACCGTCTGGAAGCGGCCGGGATAACGCGCCGCCGAATCGATCATGTAGCTGTTGTCGGTGCCGTAGGTGAAAAAGGTCTGGACCAAGAGCGCGCGGTCGATGCCAAGCGCGTCCATGTCGCGCACCAGGCCATCGACCTCGGTCACCGGCCAATCGGGCGCATCGGGCAGCATCTTGTAGCGCGCGCGATCGCCCGAGACGACATGGACATGGCTGTCGACGATCATCTTGGCCTCTTCCGTTATCGCTGCGGGATCGGCACGCGATGGAGCTTCATCGCGATCGCGACCGCGCTGTAATAGCCGAGATAGACCAGGAGATCGGCGAGGCTTTCCTCGCCGAGCGCGGCGATGGCGCGCGCAAAGACGGCATCGCTCGCGGTGTCGCGCTCGGCCGCCGTCATGGCGATCTCGACCACGGCGGCCTCGCGCGGATCGGCGAGGCTGGGCAAGCGGCCGTTGCGGATGTCCTCGATGACGGCGTCGCCGATGCCGAGCTTGGCGGCGGCGCGCGCATGGACGGTGAAGACGTAATTGCCGTGCCAATGGGCGGCGATGCAGAGGATCGCCAGCTCCTGCTCGCGGGCTTTCAGCGATGATTCGGTGACGAGGAACGTGCCGAGCCGCTCCAGCCGCTGCATCATGACGGGGCTGTGCAGCCAGATCTTATAGGGCCCGGGGATGCGGCCGCGGCCGCCGATCACCGCGGCGATCGCGGCTTTCTGCGCCGGCGACTGCTGCTCTTCGGGAATCTCGCGAATCCGGCTCGGTCCTTCATTGGCCATGGATGGTCCTCCCACGCCCGTTTTAACGCGCTTTAGACTAGGCGGCAATCAATTAACATGTTAATTAACTTGCGCGGCCGGCGCGCTCCGCTCAACGAGCCGCGAATGAGGAGGAAGCGATGATGCGTTTGCGTGCGGTTGTGCTCGCTTGTGCGGCGATGATGCTGTGGATTGGAGCGGCTTCCGCCGACGAGGTGAAGCTGACTTTTGCCACCTTGGCGCCGCCGGATTCGCGCGTCGCGCAAATGGCGTTCCATCCCTGGGCCGATCGCATCAACGCTGCCGGCAAAGGCGTCGTGCAGCTCGAGACGCGCGACGGCTTTGCCATCGCGAATCTCGACAATGTCTATAGCCGCGTCATGGACGACGTCGTGCAGGTCGGCTGGGCGCTGCAAGGCGCGATCGGCGGCAAGTTCATCCGCTCGGCGATCGCCGGTCTGCCCTTCGTATCGGACGATTGCGAGACTGGCTCGACCGCGTTGTGGCGGCTCTATCAATCGGGCGCGCTCGGCTCCGAATATGCCGAGATCGTGCCACTGGTGCTGGTCGTCTTTCCGCAATCGGGCATCCATCTCGTGCATCCGGTCGCCGCGCTCGACGATCTCAAAGGCATGAAGCTTATCGCCCTCGGCAAGGTGCAGAGTGAGGCGGTGAAGGCGCTGGGCGGCGCGCCGCTCTCGATCGGCCTCAACGACATGTATACGGCGCTGCAGCGCGGCACCGCCGACGGCGCCGTCGCCTCCTGGACGACCTTCGATCCGTTCCGGCTCGGCGACGTCACGCGCTACCATGCCGAAACGCGGCTCGGCACCTCGACCGGCATGATCTTCATGGCGAAAAAGAAATTCGACGCGCTGCCGCCGGAGGCGCAAAAGATTTTGCAGGACAATTCCGGCGAGGCGGCGTCGCGCCGGTTCGGCGCCTATTTCGATCAAGACGCCGCGCGCGTCCGCGACGATGTGAAGGCCGCGTCGGGTCAGGTTGTCACGGCGCCGTCGGCGCCGCTTTCGGCGGCTTGGCGCAGCAAGCTCGAGCCCGTCGACTCCGGTTACGTCGGCGGCGTGCCGAATGGGCAGGCGATCCTCGCCTCCTATCGTCAGCTTCTTGCCGCGGCGAAAGCTAAGTAGGCTGCGGGATGATCCAGGCAATCACCACCGGCGAGATCGCGCTGAGCGTCGACAGTTCGGCGATGACGATGCGCTTTGCGGTGCCGACCGGCGCCGGCCGGCACCCGGCGGTGCTGGTCTGCCACCATCGCGAAGGCGTCGACGATTTCACGCGTTATGTGCTGATGCGGCTGGCCGAGATCGGCCTCATCGCCGTCGCGCCGAATTTCTATCACCGCCGCCCGGCGGATGAGGACCCGATCGCATCGATGAAAATTCTCGACGACGGCGAAGTGCTACGCGACATCGCCGTGGCCGTCGCGCATCTGAAAGCAATGCCGTCGGTTCGCCCGGATCGCATCGCCACGGTGGGCCATTGCCTCGGCGGCCGCACCAGCTTTCTCGGCTTGACGCACGAGCCCGCGCTCGGCGCCGGGGTGCTGCTCTATCACGGCAATATCTTCGAAGCGCGCGGCGGCGATCAGCTGGCGCCGTTCACGCTGACGCATAAGATCCGCGGTCCGCTGCTCGGTCTCTTCGGCAAGGATGACCACAATCCCTCGCCGGCCGACGTCGCGACCCTCGCGCAAGAGCTGACGCGGCTGGGCATTCGCCACGAATTCCGCAGCTATGAAGGCGCCGGCCATGCCTTCCAGGATTTCCACAATGCCAAGCTTTATCGTCCGGCCGCCGCCGATGACGCGTGGACGAAGCTGCTCGGTTTCCTCAAAAGCGAATTGCTAAGCTAGCGGGCTCCGGCGCCGCACAGGCAGCGCGCGAAATCCGCGGCTTCGTCGGTGCCGACCGAGCAGCGATAGGAGGCCGCGCTTTCCGGCGTGATCGCGCCGCCGGCCGGGCCTTGTACGCCATAGCGCGCGATCCATCGTTGCCGCGCTTCGGGCGAGCTGCCGATGTCGCGAAACAGCTTTTCGAGACTCGCCGTATTGAAGCCGCTCGCATCCCAGGCGCGATCGAAGCTCGCCTCGGCCTGCCACGCCGGCGCTTGGCCGGCGCCGGCGGCCGGCAAATTCGCCAGGTAATAGGTCGTCGCATCGCGGATGGTGTCGCCGGGGCCGATTGCCAGCCGGGTGAAGGACGGATCCTGCGCGAAGATCGGGCTTACGGCCGGCGCGATCATCACGAAGCCGAAAGCTTTGCCCTGATCGCGCCGGATGCGGAACGCGGCGGTATGGAGATGGCCGGCAATCTCGGCGGCGATAGTATCGCGGTAGCGTCGCATTAGCGCGTGCAAGTCGGTTGCATAAGGCTCGGCGAGGAGCGGCACCGGCGTGACCGGACAGACGTTTTGCTTGGCGGTCGCGAAAGCGTCGGTACCGGGCGGAATATGGTAGATGAGGATCACTTTGCGATGCGCCGCGGCGGCATCGGCGAGCGCGCGCTCGAGCCAAGCGAGGGTCGCGCGCGCCGGATTGCCCGCGCGCGCGGCGGCGCCGCAGGTGTCGCGATAATGCGGCGAAAAGAAATTGTCGTTGAGCGCGATGACGCTGGTGTCGGGCAGGGCGGCAATGGGCGCCATGTAATTGCCGAGCGCGGTCCAGCTCGTGGCGAAATCGTCGCCGGCCGCGCTGCCGATCATGCCGGCAACCGTCGCCTCGGTGCCGGCGAGGAACGAGCCGCCGGGCGCTACGCCGTAATCGCCGCAATCGGAATCGTTATTGCCGAGCGCCGGCATGATCGGCGCATGGCTAGTGGCGGCTTCGATTGCGAGCGCGAGAAAACGCATCGTCTTGACGGTGAAGCGGGTATAGGCCGCGTCGTCATGCTGGGCGACGCTGGCGTTGAAGCGCGTGCGGAACTCATGCGCCAGGAAATCGCCCGGCGCCAAGACGAAATCGGGCTTCGGCTGCGCCGCGATCACGGTGAGCGCCGATTGCAGCAGCTTCCAATCGGTATCCTCCCCATAGATGCTCATGCGCTCTTGTCCGCGATCGAGGATCGCGGGCCATTGCTCGGCGGGCGCCGCGACAAGAGCTTCAGCCAGCGATTTATCGGCGAAAGGATTGAAATGGATGTCGGTGAGGATCAACGCCTCGGCGGCCTGTGCGGCAGTGGCGAAGATAAAGATCCCAACCAGTCCCGCTAGCAGCTTCCTTGTCATGCCCGCGCAGGCGGGCATCCAGGCTGCAAACCGGCTTCCCGCTTTCGCCGGAATGACGAGAGAGGAAAATCGAGCAGCCAAAGCGACTAGCCTTCCAGCCCGACGAGGCTTTTGGCGAAATCGGCGGCGACGAAGGGCCGCAAATCCTCGGCGGTTTCGCCGACGCCGATGAAATGCACCGGCAGGCCATAGCTCTCGGCGAGTGCGACGAGCACGCCGCCTTTCGCGGTGCCGTCCAGTTTGGTCATGACGAGGCCGGTGACGCCGATGATGTCGCGGAAGGTCTGTACCTGGGCATGCGCGTTCTGGCCCACGGTCGCGTCGAGCACCAGCAGCACCGCATGCGGCGCGCTGGGTTCCGCCTTTTTCAACACGCGGATGATCTTCTCGAGCTCGTCCATCAGCGCGGTCTTGTTATGCAGCCGACCGGCGGTGTCGATGATGACGATATCGGCATTGTTGCTTTTGGCCGCGGCGACCGCATCGAAGGCGAGGCCCGCGGCATCGGCGCCGGCCGGCCGCGCGATCACCTCGGCCCGGGCGCGCTCGCCCCAGATCTTCAACTGTTCGACCGCGGCGGCGCGGAACGTGTCGCCGGCGGCAAGCACGACTTTCTTGCCGCTGTCGCCATAGAGCTTCGCCAGCTTGCCGATGGTCGTGGTCTTGCCGCTGCCATTGACGCCAACGACCAGGATGACGAAGGGCTTTGGGCCGGCGTCGATCGCCAGCGGCCGCTCGCAGGGCTGCAACGCGGCGACGATGCTTTCGGCGAGCGTCGCGCGAATCTCGTCGTTGCTAATCTCCTGGTTGAAGCGCGTGCGCTTCAGCTTTTCGGTGATCTGCTGCGCGAGACCGAGGCCGAGATCGGCGCCGATGAGCAATTCTTCGAGCTCGTCGAGACTCTGCTGGTCGAGTTTCTTCTTAATGACGATCGCGGCGATGCCCTCGGTCAGCCGCTGCGCCGAGCGCGTGAGCCCGGCTTTGAGACGTCCGAAAAAACCCGGCCGGTCGCCGTTCATGGGGCTTGCCCGATCAATGCGTCCGCCGTTGCTTCGGTCACGCGCAGAGGGACCACGCTGCCGATCGCGGCATCGCCGCTGAAACGCATCGGCGCGTAATGCTCGCTATGGCCGAAGCCGTTCGTCTCCACCAGCACCTGCGCCGTGCTGCCGATGCGTGCGGCAAGCGCCCGGGCTGTTGCCGCATTGCCGGCTGCGCGCAGCCGCGCCGCGCGCTCTTTGACCACCGTCCCCGAAAGCTGCGGCATGCGCGCCGCCGGCGTGCCGGGCCGCGCGCTGAAGGGGAAGACATGGAGATAATCGAGCCCGGCTTCGTCGATGAGCGAAAGGCTCCGGGCGAACATCCCCTCGTCCTCGGTGGGAAAGCCGGCGATCATATCGGCGCCGAGGGCGATGTCCGGGCGCAGATCGCGCGCGCGCCGGCAAGCGGCCAGCGCATCGGCGCGCGAATGGCGGCGCTTCATCCGCTTCAAGATCAGGTCGTCGCCGGCCTGGATCGAAAGATGAAGATGCGGCATCAGCCGCGGCTGTTCGGCGACGAGGCGCCACAAAGCCTCGTCGATCTCATTGGGATCGAGCGACGAGAGGCGCAGCCGCTCGAGATCCGGCACCAGGGCGAGCAGACGGCGGCAGAGCTGGCCGAGCGTCGGCTTTCCCGGGAGATCGCCGCCGAAGCCGGTTATGTCGACGCCGGTCAGCACCAGCTCGCGATAGCCGGTTGCGACGAGCCGCTCGGCCTGGCGCACGATCGCGCCGATCGGCACCGAGCGGCTGTTGCCGCGGCCATAAGGAATGATGCAGAAGGTGCAGCGGTGATCGCAACCCTGCTGCACCTCGATGAAAGCGCGGGCGCGGCCCTCGAAACCGTCGATCAAATGCGCCGCGGTCTCGGTCAGCGCCATGATGTCACCGACGACAATCCCGGTGCCCGCATTGGCGTAGCTCTCGTGCCTCAGCTTCTCGTCATTGCCGAGGACGAGATCGACCTCCGGCATCGCGGAATAGGTCTGAGGGTCGATCTGCGCGGCGCAGCCGGTGACGATGAGCTTGGCCGCGGGATGATCGCGGCGCGCGCGACGGATGGCCTGCCGCGCTTGGCGCTCGGCTTCCTTGGTGACGGCGCAGGTGTTGACGATCACCGCGTTGTCGAGGCCGGCGGCGCTCGCATGGCCGCGAATCACCTCGGATTCGAAGGCGTTCAGCCGGCAGCCGAAAGTCAGCACTTCGGTTGGCATCGCTCAGGCCAAGAGGCTCGGATCGATTGTGCCGCAAAAGCTCGTCGCGACCGCGCCGGTCATGATGACGTGATTGTCGGCGCGCCATTCGATATCGAGCGAGCCGCCATCGGCGACGAGCTCGGCGCGGCGCTCGGCAAGGCCGCGACGGGCGGCGGCGACGAGCGTGGCGCAAGCGCCGCTGCCGCAGGCAAGCGTCAGCCCGTCGCCGCGCTCCCAAATCCGCACGCGGATTTTTTGCGGTGACAGGATCTGCGCGACGCCGATATTGGCGCGCGCGGGAAAGAGCGCATCGTGCTCGAGCTTGGGGCCGAGGGCGGCGATGTCGATCATCGCCATGTCGGCGACAAAGAAGGTCGCGTGCGGGTTGCCCATGCTGGTGCAGACCGGATCGGCGAGAGGGCCGAGGCTGAGCGGCACATGCAGGGTGTCGCATTCTTTGGCGAGGGGAATGTCGCGCCAGCCGAGGCGCGGCTCGCCCATATCGACGGCGACGCGGTCGGTGCCGGCGGCCCGCGCGGTCACCGGGCCGGCAAGCGTGTCGATGACGACCTCTTCGCGATTGTCCTTTTTGATGAGCAGCGCCGCGACACAGCGCGCGCCGTTGCCGCAAGCCTCGGCTTCGCCGCCATCGGCGTTGCGGATGCGCATGAAGGCATCGGCGCTTGGCGAGCGCGGCTTCTCGATGATGAGGATCTGGTCGCAGCCGACGCCGCGATGGCGATCGGCGACCGCGCGCGCGGCGCTTTCGCTCAGGCTGAGCGCAGCGGCCCGCGCATCGATGACGACGAAGTCATTTCCGAGCCCATGCATCTTAATGAAATCGAGCCGCGCCATTGCGCGAGTTATAGAGCGCGCGCGCTCCAAAGAAAAACGCAGGACCGCGAAGGCCCTGCGTTCTTTCTCAGGAGTGAAGGTGCTTTTGGGTGCTTAATGCTGAACCGACGCGCCCGCGCCGGCATTGGCGCCGGTGCTGCCGGCGTCGACTGAGCTGTTGGTCGAAGCCGCCGGGGTCTGCGTGCCCTGGACCTTCTTGGTCGCGGTGCCCTTGGTGTTCTTCGCCGTCTTGACGGTTTTCGCGGCCGCTTTGTGGGTCGTCTTCTGCGCCGCGCTCTTCGCCTTATCGACCGAGCTCTTGGCATTGGTGCTCATCGACGGGTTCGTCCCGACATTGGCATCGGCGCCGGTCGAGACCGCGGCGTTCGGCGCGGGCGCCGTGGCCATGTCGGCCGCGAAAGCGGGCAGGCCGGAGACGGCGAGAATGCCGGTCAGCGCCAGCGCCTGGAGGGTGAATTTGGGGCTCATGGGTGAGGGTCCTGTCGTTGTCTGTTCGTCTCGGAAGCGAGACGTGAGGACAACGGGCCGGTCATGGCCGCCATCCGCTATTACGCGCATTTCATCCCGCCGCCATGACGCCTTCAGGATTGCGCCGGGCGATTGACATAAAGCCCTGAACCGCCTAGCTTCCGGCCGCTTCAAAACAGAAGCTGGCTAACGTTTGGCTCCCCTATCGGGGTCCGGTCGGTCCGCGAGTGTCGCGCGCCGGCTTACGGCGATTTGGCGCCAATCCGGTTCTGGCGGTAACGATGTTCGAAAGCCTGAGCAATCGCTTTAACGACGTCTTCGACCGGCTGCGCCGCCGCGGCGCGCTGAGCGAGGCCGATGTCGATTCGGCGATGCGCGAGATTCGCGTCGCGCTCCTCGAAGCCGATGTCGCGCTGCCGGTGGTCAAAAGCTTCGTCGACAGCGTGCGCGCCAAGGCGGTCGGCCAGGATGTGCTGCGCTCGGTCTCGCCGGCGCAGATGGTGGTGAAGATCGTCCACGACCACCTGGTCGAAAGCCTTGGCTCAGACCAATCCGGCGCGCTCAATCTCAATGCCGTGCCGCCGGTTGTCGTGATGATAGTCGGGCTACAAGGCTCGGGCAAAACCACCACCTCGGCCAAGCTCGCGCGGCTGCTGAAAGACCGCGAGCGGCGCAAGATTTTGCTCGCCTCGCTCGATGTCAATCGCCCGGCCGCGCAAGAACAGCTCGCGGTGCTGGCGAAACAGGTCGATGTGCCGTCGCTGCCGATCGTGATGCTCGAGCGGCCGGTCGCGATCGCCAAACGCGCGCTCGATACCGGCAAGCGCGAAGGCTACGACGTCGTCATCCTCGACACCGCCGGCCGGCTCCATATCGACGAGCCGCTCATGCAGGAAGTCGCGGCGGTGCGCGATGCGACCAACCCGACCGAGACGCTGCTCGTTGCCGATGCCCTGACCGGCCAGGACGCGGTGAATGTCAG
>DATGLO010000328.1:0-2960 GCA_035294105.1 Allostellaceae bacterium | reverse complement strand
CGCTTCGCTCCCCTTGAGGCGTACCGCTCGAAGTTGGGGGGCTTCTGTTGCCCGGCGCCCCCCGGGCCGCGAGTTACTTTAGGCTTTCATTCCCGTGAGGGAATTAGGCCGCGAGTGCCTCTGGTGCGACGTTGTCGTTCGCACTTGGATTGTGACCCGATAACGGCGGTATCATGCCGGGCGACAGCAAACATCTTTACCACGCGCGTCGATCCTGGTTCGCCCCCGAAAGCCCGCTGCGCCGTCGAGAGAATCGGCGCGGCCGGGATATTGGTGGAGGCGCCGGGTACTGCCCCCGGGTCCGCTGCGCTTATTCCATGCGCCGTGTATCGCCATAGTCGGTTTCCCGACCCCCTGAATATAAGCGTTTTGGGTTAAGAGACAACCTACACGGACGTGTGCCGGAGGGGTCTCAGTTCGCGCGCAGCCCGGTTTTCCGCGCCACGAACCAGTAGATCGCGATGATCGGCGTCATCAGGCAGAGCATGACCAGGGCGACCGCCGCCGCGTCGCCCAAACCGCCACCGAGCCACAGGCTCCAGATCACCACCGGCAGCGTGATGTTGTCGCGCGTCGTCAGCAGGACGGCGAGGGTGAGCTCGCGGAAGGTCAAGAGCGCGATCCACAGCCAGGCATTGAGCAAGGTCGGCGCCAGGAGCGGGACGACGATCTTCGCGAGCACTCCGCCGGTGGTGGCGCCGCCGACCTCGCCCGATTCCTCGAGCTCCTTGTGAATCTGGATGAGGCCGGTGTTGGTCATGCGCGTCGCATAGGAAATGCGGCCGACGATGAAGGCGACGAGCAGCAGCCAGAGGGTGCCAAAAGCGGGCGCGAAGCGCTGGATAACGAAGAGCGCAATCAAGAGCGCGCCGACGCTGAAGACGATGCTCGGCATGGCATGCGGCAGAAAGGCGACGAAGTCGAACCAGTTGCGGCCGGGAAGGCGCGAGCGCAGCACCACCCAGGAAAAGGCGAGCGCCAGCGCCAGGGTCAAGGTCGGCGTCAGCACCATGAGGATCGCGGTGTTCTTGAGCCCGTCGGCGACGAGGTCCCAGGGCAGCGCCCAATAGCGCGCGAGCGAGGCGGAGGCGAAAGCCGCCGCCGAGGGCAGCTGGAAGTAAGGCAGGAGCGACGCCCAGATCACGACCAGCAGCGGTAAGACGATCGAGAGCGTCAGATAAAGGCCGATGGCGCACCACACCGGCCCCTTCATCCAGCCGAGCGCGACGAGCTGCGGCCGGTAGGCCTTGCCGCGCACCACCTGATAGCGATACGCGCCTTGCTGCATCCGGGCATACCACCAGCTGAAGAAGCCGGCGAAGCCCAGCAGCAGCACCGACAAGGTCGCGGCGTTGCCGTAGCGCGGCAGCGCGTCCGTCGGCGAGAGCTGCAAGACGAGATAGGTCGAGAAGGTAAAGACGCGGTTCGACCAACCGATGATCGCCGGCACGTCGAAGGCGGCGAAGCCGATGGTGAAGATGTAGATGCCGGCGGCGAGCACGCCCGGCCAGGCGAGCGGCAGGGTTACGCGCCAGATGCGCTTGCCGAAGGTCGCGCCCGAAATCTGCGCCGCTTCCTCGAGCGCGGGATCGCTCGCGCGGAAGACGGCCGCCGTCATGATGAAGGCGAGCGGCGCGAGACTCAGCCCCTGCACCCAGCCCATCCCGGTAACGCTGGCGATGTTGAAGATCGGATCGCCGAGGTGAAATGTGCGCTCGAGCCACACATTCGCAAGGCCGATGCGGGGATGCATCAGGAAGAGCCAGCCCATCGCCGAGCCGAACCCCGGGAGCAGCAGGCCGATCGCCGTCAAGGTGAAGAGCAAGGACTTGGCCGGCAGATCGCTGCGCTCGGCGAGCCAGGCGAGCGGTACGCCGATGACGAGCGCGACAACGAGAGTCGTCGCCGCAAAGCCGATGGTGTTGGCAAGGACGCGATAGGTGAAGCCGTCGAGGAAGATCGTCGGGTAGTTGGCGAAGGACCAGGCGGAGTTCGCCGCGCCGAGACTGCCGGTGCGGAAGGAAAGGCCGACGACGATGGCGAGCAGCGCGAGGATGACGATGCTCGCAAAAATCACCGCGGCGAAGAATGTGCCCGGCCAGATATCGAGGCGCCGCGGCGCCGAGGTGGTCGCGCTTACGGTTGATATCTCGGCATGCGTGCTTGCCATCACGCGACAACCCTGGATTGCTTCGTCCGCTTCGCCGCGCTTAGCGTCCTCGCAATGACGTTCTGAAAATACGCGTCATTGCGAGCGAAGCGAAGCAATCCGGCCTTTCCACGACTCACGCCGGCGTCAGGGCGCCGAGAGCGTCGATGCTGGCGTCGAGGTCGATGATGTTGCGGTCCTCGCGCAGCACGCCGAGCGGATCCTTGCCGGCGGCCACCGCGTCCATGCCATCGTGCAGCATCTTGCGGAACAGGACGATGCCGCGATCGGTCCAGCCGAGCGTTTCGGTGGAGCGGTCGGTGATGCGGCCCTGGCTTTCCTGCGCGACGCGATCCTGTTCATGCGAGGGGATATCCCACCAGCCGTCGGGCGCGCGCTCGTAAACGCCGCGCTCGCAGCGCTTCAAGCCTTCGGTCTTGAGCCGGCCCTGATCGGTGATCGACGGATAGGCGTTGAGCCAGAAGGTCGTGGTTTTCTCGTCGTCGGTCGGCACGCGAAAACGCATGTCGTGGCTCGGCGGATCGCCGAGGCGGGCGCGGGTGAAGCGGTTGCTCGACGGGAAAATGAAATGATCGACCCGCCGCGCCGATGCGCCCGAGATGTGCTGCTCGCCCTTCAGCCCGTACCAGGTCGGCTGCCAGTCGACCTCGGTGTGCTTGAAGGCGAATTGCGGATAGACGGCGGCGTGCAGCACGCAGAGATGATGCTGGTCGATCGCGTTCTCGGCACGCTGCAGCCAGTTGCAATATTCCTCGTCGGCGCCGACGACGGTGAGCCCGGCGTCGCGGAA
>DATGLO010000327.1:0-4141 GCA_035294105.1 Allostellaceae bacterium | reverse complement strand
CGCGTACCAGGCGAGCCTGTAAAGCGCGCCGGGATTGACGGCGCTGCCGGGATGGGGCGCGCCCTTGCCGTCGGCGGCGGCGAGGGTGCGATGCTCGGCCACGAAGATATTGTCGACGACGATGTCCTTGCTGCCGGTGCCGGCGAGGCCCATCACATGCCAGTTATCGATGCTGCTGTACTCGCTTTTCGGCACGAGGAAGAAGCGCGGCTCGGACGCCGCGCCGTCGCTGCGCGTCGCCGGCGCCGCCAGCATCATCCAGTCGGACGCGTCGATGCCGCTCGCGAACGGCCATTTGCCGGAAAGGCGATAGCCGCCCGGCGTTTTCTCGGCCTTGCCGGCGGGGAAAACGAAAGACGAGCCGATCAGCGCGCGCGGGTTGGCCTGCCAAACCTCGTCTTGCGCTTGGCGCGGCCAGTAGCCGAGCATCCAGTTATGGACGATGAGATTGTTGAACACCCACGAGGTCGAGCCGCAGCCGCGGCCGAGCGTCGCGCCAATATCGACGAAGGCGCGGATCGGCGCTTCGATCCCCCCATAGCGCGTCGGCTGAAACAGCCGGAACAACTCGGTCTCGTGCAGATCGGCGAGCGTCGCATCGGGCAGGCGACGCAGCTTCTCGGTTTCGCTCGCACGCTGACGCAGCACGGGAACCAAAAGTCGCGCCCGCGTTTTCAACTCTCCGAGCTTTGCATCCGTCATGTCCATGGTGCAGTGCAGGCAAGCCGAAGCCGCAGGCGCTGTCAATCGCTTGCGGTGTCCCGTTGCGCTATCGTCCCGCGAAACGCGCGCGTGACGAGTTGTAGCTTTGCCTGAATCCTCGATGCGGCCGATCGCGGCCGAAAGCCCTACCCTCTCGGTCGGACGGCGGCGCTGGATCGTCGCCGCCTGCTGCATCGCGATCTTCATGGTTTCGGTCGAGTCCTCGATCGTCGCCACGGCGATGCCGTCGATCGTGGCCGCGGTCGGCGGCTTTGAATATGTCAGCTGGGTCTTCGCCGCCTACCTCCTGTCGCAGGCGGTCGCGATTCCGATCTATGGCCGGCTCGCCGATCTTTGGGGGCGCAAATGGCTCCTGATCGGATCGACCGCGGCCTTCCTCGTCGGCACGCTTTTGTGCTCGGCGGCTTGGGGCATGATCCCGCTCGTCATCTTCCGCTTCGTGCAAGGCGCCGGCGGCGGCGGGCTGCAGCCGCTCGCGCTGACCATCATCGGCGATCTCTATCCCCCGGTCGAGCGCGTGAAAGTACAGGGCAATCTTAATGCTATCTGGGGAGTCTCGGCGCTGTCGGGGCCGCTCATCGGCGCGGTGCTCACCGCGACCCTGGGCTGGCGCTCGGTGTTCTGGATCAACGTCCCGCCGGCCATCGTCATGATCGCGATCCTCTGGGCGACCTATCACGAGCAGATGAAGGTGCGCCAACACAGCGTCGATTATCTCGGCTCGCTGCTGCTGGTGATCGGCGTCGGTGCGCTGCTGCTGACCTTGGTGCAATTCGCCGCGCTCAACGGCGAGACCATCCTCATTCTCTTGGGCATTGCCGCACTAGCGCTCGGCGCGCTCGCCTATTGGGAGGTTCGCGCGCCCGAGCCGATCGTGCCGCTCGAGCTGTGGCGCAATCCGATCGTCTCGACCACCAACATCGGCTCGCTCGCGATCGGCATGGTGATGATGGGCGTGATCGTGTTTGTGCCGCCCTATGTCCAAGGCGTGATGGGCCGCTCGCCGGTGATCGCCGGCTTCGCCCTCATCAGCCAGTCGCTTGGCTGGACGATCGTCGGCGCGTTCGCCGGCCGGCTGCTCGTCAAGGTCACCTATCGCACCATGGCGGTCTGGGGCGGCGCGTTGCTGGTGGTGGGCTCGGCGATGCTGATCGCGCTCGATCCGCAACGGGGTGCGAGTTGGGCTTTCTTGAGCGGAACCTTCATCGGCTTCGGCATCGGCTTCTGCAACACGACCTTTCTCGTGGCGGCGCAGAACGCGGTCGATTGGCAGCGGCGCGGCGCGGCAACCTCGGGCAATCTTTTCATGCGGCAATTCGGTGCGTCGGTCGGCGCGGCGCTCTTGGGCGGGGTCATCAATTGGGCGCTCGCGCGGCGGATTCCCGAGGGCCGCGACGCGATCGATCAGCTGATGGATCCGGGAGCGCGCGCGGCGATGCCGCCCGCAACCTTGACGCGGCTCTCCGAGGCGATCGCGGCGTCGCTGACGGAAGTTTACGTGGTGGTCGCGGTGCTGGCGGTGATATCTTTCGCGCTCTGCTTCCTGGTGCCCGCCGGCCAGCGCACCCAGCAGCATTAGATTAGGACGAGGGTCAGACGGTGCCGAGCACCGCCTCGATCTTCTTCTTCAGCGTGTCGGCGTTGAACGGCTTGACGATGTAGTTGTTGACGCCGGCCGCTTTCGCCTCGACCACTTTTTCGGTCTTGCTCTCTGCGGTGATCATGATGAAAGGCGTATCTTTGAGCAGCGCATCGGCGCGCACTTCTTTCAGGAATTCGAGGCCCGACATCGGCGTCATGTTCCAGTCGGAAATGACAAGGCCGATATTGCGCTCGCGCATCTTCTTGAGGCCGCCCGCGCCGTCTTCGGCCTCCTCGACATTGGCGAAGCCGATTTGACCCAAGAGGTTGCGCAGAATCCGGCGCATGGTGTTGTAATCGTCGACGATCAACACTTGTCGATCGGTATTACGCATCCGTCCAGTTCCCCAAAATCGCCGCGGCGGCAGGCGCGGCGATGCCCCCAGAGATAGCAGGGGAATGGTTGAACGTTCGTTAACGCCGCTTAACGCCCTGGCAATTTCTCGGCCGAACGAAACGCCGCGCCCGGCGAGCGTGTAATATCGGTGGGTTACGAGGATCCCGTCGCGCGATGCGCATTGCCGTTCTGTTCTTATTGGCCGGCCTCGCCGCCGCCACGGCTCTCATCGCGTGGTTCGGCGCCGGTGCGATTGCAGCGACGCTGCTGACCATCGGCTGGGGCGGCTTTGTCCTGATCTGCGGCTTTCATTTTTGTCTGATCGCGCTGAACGGCATCGCCTGGCACGCGCTTATTCCGGACAGTCCGCGGCGCTGGCCGGTCTTCGTCTGGGCGCGTCTCGTGCGCACGGCGGCGGGCGATGTCTTGCCGCTGTCGCAGCTCGGCGGTCCGGCGGCGGGCATTCGTCTCGCGATACTGCACGATGTTCCGGGTGCGATGGCTGCCGCGTCGGTGATCGTCGATGTCGGCATCGAATTCATGAGTCAGCTTGTCTACGCGGTGCTCGGCTTGCTGCTGCTCGCGACGCGACGACCGAGTGCGGATGCGCTTTTGCCGGCATCGCTGTGGCTGGTCATCGCCATCGCGCTCTGCGCCGCCTTCATCATGAGCCAGCGGCGCGGCGGGCGCTGGATCGAACGCTTGTCGCCGCGAATCGCGCGCCATTTCTCGACGGCGATGCCGGCGACGATCGAGGCGATCACCGGCGCCATCGAACGCGTCTATGCGCGCAAGCGCCAGCTCGCTTTCGCCGCTGTCTTGCATTCGATCGAATGGCTCGCGACCGGCGTCGAAGCCTGGGTTACGCTTCGGTTGATGCACGTACCGGTAACGCTCGCCGCCGCCACCGGTATAGAGGGGCTGCTGTATGCGGTGCGGAGCGCGGCGTTCATGGTGCCGGTCGCTGCGGGCGTTCAAGAGGGCGGATATTTGTTGGTCGGCGCTGCCTTTGGCCTGGCGCCGGATCAGGCTTTGGCGTTATCGCTCTTGAAGCGCGGCCGCGACCTTGCTTTGGGTCTGCCGGCGTTGGCGGGTTGGCAAGTGCTCGAGGGTGGAGAATGGTGGCGTCGCCGTAACGCAGGGTCGAAAATAGAGGCTGTACCGGAACGCCGCCGCGAGCCCGGGGATTAGAAGTGAAGATGCCGCCTAATGGATGTTGACGGATGTCGGGGCGGAAGGAGTAGCACTTGGAGCTGATACAAACCCCAACGTCGATGCTCGCCGGCACACCGCCGTTTCTGCTGCGCGCGGCCGATTGGCTTAGCGATGCCGCCGGGCTGCTGCATCGGCCGTTCGTGGCCGAGGAGCTGATCGCGACCGCGCAGCGTCGCACCGGCCTCAGCGATTTCGGCGAGTGGGAATTTGCCGAGCCGCTCGACG
>DATGLO010000326.1:0-3057 GCA_035294105.1 Allostellaceae bacterium | reverse complement strand
CCGATCCTCGCCGCGATCTTGATTGCAACGCTTGCGCCGCGCGCCGAGGCCCGCGCGAGCGCGGCGCCGCGCATGCGCTGGTGGCCGAATTGGCGCGACAAGCAGCTGTGGCGGCTGGCTTTGTGCCTCGGCTGCATCAATACCTGCTACTTCGCCACGAATACTTTCTTGCCCGATTATCTTACGGCAATAGGCCGCGGCGATCTCGTCAGCGCGGCACTGACCTCGCTCAATCTCTGTCAGCTGCCGGCCTCCTTCCTGATGCTCGGCCTTGCGCCGCATCTCGTGCGCCGGCCGGCGGCTTATATGAGCGTCGGCGCCTTCATGCTGGTCGGCACCATCGGCATGGTACTGATGCCGGGCTGGCCGGTCGTCGCCTGGGCGGGGCTGGTCGGCTTCGCCGGCGCCGTCGGCTTGATCCTCGTTCTCGCTCTGCCGCCGCTCTTGAGCGCGCCCGAGGACGTGCATCGCCTCGCCTCGGCGATGTTCACGATCTCCTACCCCTGCGCGGTGCTGATGTCGGTCTTGGGCGGCTATCTTTGGGATGCCAGCGGCATCTCGTGGATCGCCTTCGCGCCGATCGGCTTTTGCGCCGCGGCGCTCGCGGTCCTGCCGCTTGGCATCGATCTCGGCGGCGCGCCGAAAGCGATGGACGCCGCTGCGCGCTGATGCGATCGCGCTCGCCATAGCCGCTTCCGCCGCCTAGACTCGAAGCTCATGCCCGACACGATCGAAGCGCCCGTCCGCTTTACGCATCGCGAAATCCTGCTGATGCTCAGCGGCACGATGTGCGGCATGTTCTTGGGCGCGATCGACCAAACCATCGTCGCGACCGCGCTGCCGGCGATGGCGGGCGAGCTGCACGGCATTCAATACATGTCCTGGGCGGTCTCGGCCTATCTCTTGTGCTCGACCTCCTCGACGCCGATCTACGGCAAGCTCAGCGATCTTTACGGCCGGCGGCCGCTCTTCGTATCGGCGATCGCCTTCTTTCTCGTGGGCTCGATTGTCTGCGGCGCGGCGCAAAGCATGGGCATGCTGATCGCGGGCCGCGCCATCCAAGGCCTCGGCGGCGGCGGGCTCTTGTCGCTCACGCAGACGATCATGGCCGACATGGTGCCGCCGCGCGAGCGCGGCCGCTATCAAGCCTATCTTTCGACGATCTGGTCGGTCTCGACCCTCGGCGGGCCGGTGCTCGGCGGCTTCCTCGTCGACGCGCTGTCCTGGCGGTGGGTGTTCTGGATCAATCTGCCGATCGCGGTCGCCGGGCTGCTCATCTGCAACGCGCAGCTGAAGCGCTTGCCGGTGCGCGGCGGCGTCAAGAAGATCGATTACCTCGGCGCGGGATTGCTGGTGCCCGCGATCGTCGCGCTGCTCCTCATCACCACCTGGGGCGGCAATGAATTCGCCTGGACATCGCCCGCGATTCTCGGCCTCGGGATTTTGGCGATCGTGCTGATCGCGCTCTTGATCGCCCGAGAGCGGCGCGCCGCCGACCCCATCCTGCCGCTGCGGCTTTTCAACAACAACGTCTTCGTGATCGGGAACAGCTTGGGCTTCCTGATGGGCGCGTCGTCGGTCGGCGCGACGATCTTCCTGCCGCTCTTCATGCAGGTCGTGATCGGCGCGACCGCCGGCAATTCCGGCTTGCTGATCACGCCGCTGATGGTCGGCATCACCATCGGCGCGCTCGCCACCGGCCGCATCATCCGCTGGACCGGGCGCTACAAGATGATCCCGCTCGTCGGGTTGCCCGTCGCGGCGCTGGCTTTCTTCGGCTTCGTCGGCGTCACGCGCACGACGCCGTCGCTCTATTACATCGCGCTGATGACCGCGATGGGCATCGGCCTCGGGCCCGCGGGACCGATGGTCTCGATCTCCGTCCAAAATTCCGTCGATATGCGCGATCTCGGCACGGCGACCTCGCTCACCTCGTTCTTTCGCTCGATGGGCGGCTCGTTCGGCGTCGCCATCATGGGCGCGATCCTCTTCGCCGGCCTCACCGATCAGACCGCCGCGACGCCGGGGCTGAGCGCGGGCGGGCTGCTGCATGGCGGGCCGGCGGTGATCAACGCGCTGCCCGACAGCGTCCGCGCGGCGATCGTCGCGAGCTTCGGCCACTCCTTCCATTACGTCTATATCGTCGGCGGATTGTTCTGCGTGACCGGCGTCGCGCTCGCTATCTTCATCAAAGAGCTGCCGTTGCGGCGTTGGGGCCCGCCGGCGCCAGCCGCCGCAGCGGCCACGGCTTCGGCGGCGCCGCAGCGCGGCCCCGCGCCGGCTTTCGCGAAGAGCGACAGCGAGCGCTGATCTGCCCGTCTTCTTCGGCTTGATCGGCAGCATATAGAAGCCGCTCGGGTGCCTTGCCTTGCAGCCGCGGTCTTGCAGGTCTTGCGCACGAAATGCGTGGCGGCCGGCAGCGATGTCCTCGACGGCTTGCCGCTAAGTCTATTCGGCGGCGACATCGTCCTTCGCTTTTTCTTTTGCTTCGCTCGCGCGCGCCGCGGGATCGCTGAGCGCGACGGTCAGCTGCGCGCGGATGTCGGCGAGCCGGCGCTCATGCTCGACCTTGTGGCCGAAGAGATCCTTCACATAGAAGACGTCGACGACCTTCTCGCCATAGGTCGAGATCTTGGCGCTCGAGATCTGGAGATTGAGCCGGGTCAGCGCGCGCGTCACCTCATAGAGCAGGCCCGGACGGTCGCGGCCGTTCACCTCGACCACCGTATGCGTGCCCGAGGCTTTGTTGTCGATGAGGACGCGCGGCGGCACGGTGAAGATGCGCGTGCGGCTCGGCACTTTCTCGGGGGCCGCGAGATCGGCATGCGGCCGCAAACGTCCCATCAGCACGTTCTCGAACATCACCGAGAGCTTCGCCAGCTTTTGCGGCTGATCGAACGCGCCGCCTTCGCGGTCCTGCACCCAGAAGGTATCGAGCGCCATGCCGTTCGACAGGGTGTGAATCTTCGCATCGACGATGTTGGCGCCGGCAAGCGCGAGCGCGCCGGCGATGCGCGAGAAGAGCCCGGCATGGTCGGCGGTGTAGAGCGTGATCTC
>DATGLO010000325.1:0-3881 GCA_035294105.1 Allostellaceae bacterium | reverse complement strand
TGCATCGATCTCGATGTCATTCGCGACGTGTGGCCGGTCTACGAGCGCCAGCTTTTCGCCGAGATCAACGCGATCGTCGAGCGCATCCCCCCGCGCGACCTCGCCGTGCAATGGGACATCGCCGTCGAGATCACGCAATCGATCGACAATCCCAAAGGCTCGCTCCAAGACTATTCGCAAGCCGAGCTCGCCGACGCGGTCGCGCGCGCGCTCGATTGCTTGCCCGAGGGGGTCGAAGGCGGCATTCACCTTTGCTACGGCGATGCCGGCGAGGACAAGCACTACGTCAATCCGTCCGATATGGGCGCGATGGTCGCTTTCCATAACGAGATCGCCCGGCGGGCCCGCCACGGCATCGCCTGGGTCCATATGCCGGTGCCTATCGAACGCGAGGACGAGCCCTATTTCGCGCCGCTTGCGGATTTGCAGCTGCGGCCCGAGACCGAGCTGATGCTCGGCCTCGTCCATCGGCGCGACGGTATCGAGGGCGCGAAGCGCAAGCTTGCCGTCGCGCGGAAATTCGCCCCCACCTTCGGCATCGGCACGGAATGCGGCATGGGGCGCTATTTCGCGCCCGAAACGATCCCCGAGGTTTTCACGCTGCACCGTCAGGTCGCCGAAATCGGGTAACCCTTCGGCAACGCTGTGTCGCCGGTTAGGCTATAGAAAAAAGCCGCTAAATCCATTAAGAGCCGCCGAATAGGGCCGCCCCTGACTTTTCGAAAAGGCGGCGGCCTTGGGAGGAAAGGCTTGGCTGAGCTGGTTCTGGGGATCGGCACGTCGCACGGCTCGATGCTGTCGACGCCGCCGCGCGACTGGGACGGCCGCGCCGCGGCCGATCGGCGCAACAAGGAACTCGCCTATCGCGGCGGCACTTATTCCTTCGATCAGCTCTACGCGTTGCGCAAAGCCGAGGATCTCGCCGCCCGGAACACGATGGCGGCGCGCCAGGCGCACTACGATCGCTGCCAGCGGCAACTGGATGCGCTCGCCGACATCCTGGCGGCGGCCAGGCCCGATGCTGTGGTGATCGTCGGCGACGATCAACATGAATGGTTCACGGAATCGTTGCAGCCGACTTTCGGCATCTACTGCGGCGCGCAGGTGATCAATTACGCGCCGACGCCGGCGGAGATCGAGCAGCACACGCGCGAAGGCCGCGGCCCGTCCGTCATGGGCAATCACCCGCCCGCGGATCAGCCCTACCCGATCGCCAAAGCGCTCGCCGAGCGCGTCATCGCACAGGCGATGAGCGACGGCTTCGATGTCGCGGCGATCATGGCGCAGCCGAAAGACGGCGGCGCGACCAAGAATCTCGGCCATGCCTACGGGTTCATTTATCGCCGGCTCTTGAAAGACAAGCCGCTGCCGCTGGTGCCGGTGCTGGTCAACACCTTCTACCCGCCGAATCAGCCCTCGCCCCGGCGCTGCTTCGATTTCGGCCGCGCCATCGGCCGTGCCATCGCCGGCTGGGAAAGCGATGCGCGCGTCGTCGTCATCGGCTCGGGCGGCCTCAGCCATTTCGTCATCGACGAGGATTTCGACCATCGCATCCTCGACGCGTTCCGCCGCGACGACATCGCCGCCGTCACCCATGAAGACGACGCGCTCTTCCGTTCGGGCACCTCGGAGACCAAGAACTGGATCGTCGCGCGCGGCGCGCTTGCCGAAACGGGCTTCAAGATGACGCTGCTCGATTACGTGCCCTGCTATCGCTCGGAAGCCGGGACCGGCAATGCAATGGGTTTCGCGACGTGGTCGTGACAGAACGGGCTTAGAAAATCGGGGGAATGGTGATGCCTGGTTGGCGGGTAGGGATCGATATCGGCGGAACTTTTACCGATGTCGTCGGCATGGAAATCGAAACCGGAAAGATACTCGTCACCAAAGTGCCGTCGATACCGGTCGACCCGTCCCGCGCCGTCGCGGCGGGCCTGCAAAATCTGATGGAAACCCATCCGCAAATCAAAGCCGCGGACATCGACTTTTTCGCCCACGGCACGACGGTCGCGACCAACGCCACGATCGAAGGCAAAGGCGCGAAATCCGGGCTCCTCATCACCAAGGGCTTCCGCGCGATCTACGACATGCGCGGCGGCAACCGGCCGATGGGGCCCGATCTCATCGACACGCATTGGCAGAAGCCGGTCGGCCTCGTGCCGCAGAAAATGACGCATGAGATCGGCGGCCGGCTCGGCTTCGACGGCGAGGAGCTCGAGCCGCTCGACGAAAACGCTGTGCGCCAAGCTGCGCGCAAGCTCAAAGAGCAAGGCGTACAATCGATCGCGGTCTGCTATCTCTTCTCTTTCATCAATCCGAAACACGAGCAGCGCACCGCCGCGATCATCCGCGAAGAGCATCCGACCGCGCGCGTCTCGCTGTCGAGCGTGGTTCTGCCGCTGATTCGCGAATACTTGCGGCTCTCGACGACCGTGCTCGACGCCTATGTCGGACCGGTCGTGGCGAATTACCTGCGCAGCATCACCGGGCGGCTGCGCGAAGCCGGTCTCACGACCAAGAAGCTCTTCATCATGCAATCGAATGGCGGGTTGATGCAGATCGACATCGCCACCGAATACCCGAACCAGACCTTGCTGTCGGGTCCGGCCGCGGGCGTCGTCTTCGGCGCCGGCCTCGGCAAGCTCATCGGCGAGCCCAATATCGTCACCTTCGATGTCGGCGGGACCAGCACCGATATCAGCGTGCTCTACAAGAACAGCTATCAGGAAACGCGCCAGGGCCGCATCCACGACCAGGATATCGGCACGCCGATGATCCAGATTCGCGCCCTCGGCGCCGGCGGCGGCACCATCGCGCATATCGGTCCCGACGGCTTGCTGAAAGGCGGACCGCAATCGGCCGGCGCCGATCCCGGCCCCGCCTGCTACGGCCACGGCGGCAAGAACCCGACGGTCACCGATGCGAACATCGTTCTCGGCTATCTCAACCCCAACAACTTCGTCGGCGGCCGCTTCAAGATCGTGCCCGAGCTCGCCGCGCAAGCGATCACCGACAAGATCGCCAAGCCGCTGAATCTCAGCTTGCAGCAAGCGGCGCTCGGCATCATCCGCGTCGTCTGCACCAATATCGAAGTCGGCTTGCGGCTTTCCTTCGTCGAGCGCGGCCTCGATCCGCGCATGTTCGCGCTCCTCGCCTTCGGCGGCGGCGGGCCCGTGCTTGGCACGCGCGTCGCCAAGGATATCGGCATCCCGCGCGTGATCGTGCCGCCTTATCCCGGCATTTCTTGCGCCATGGGCCTGTTGCAGACCGATGTGAAGCATTATTACTTGCAAACGCGCATGGGCTCGCTCGCCAAAGTGCCGGTCGATGAGATCAACATCATCTTTGCCCAGCTCGAAGAGCGCGCGCGGCGCGAGGCGGTGCAGGAAGGCTTCGATCCGAAAGCGGTCAAGCTCCAGCGGCAGCTCGATATGCGCTATCCGTTCCAGGGCTATGAGCTGACGGTCGATTGCAGCAACGAGCCTTTCACCGAAGCGGATAAGGCAAAGGTGCGCGCGGCCTTCGACCAGCAGCATAAAGAGGTCTATGGCACGGCGGCGACCGGCGAGATTCCCGACATCGTCAATGTCCGCGTCATGTCGATCGCCGAAGTGGCGAAGCTCGACCTGCCCGAGCTGCCGAGAGGCGATAAGACGCCGAAACCCGTGGCGCAGCGCAAGGTGCTGTTCGACGAGAAAGACGGCTATCTCGACACGCCGATCTACGACCGCGCCAAGCTCGGCGCCGGCGCCGCGATCGCGGGTCCGGCGATCATCGAGCAGCTCGATTCCACCACCGTCATCCTGCCGGGCCAAAAAGCCGAGATCGAACGCTACGGCAATATCATCATCGAGGTCAGCCCATGAGCAACGAACCCAAGG
>DATGLO010000324.1:0-4757 GCA_035294105.1 Allostellaceae bacterium | reverse complement strand
GTCAGTTTTCGCCAGCATAAATCGCTGCCGCCGCTGCCGACAAGCGGTGCGCTCCGCCTATGGCGTCAACAACAGCTTTCCCATCACTTGTCCGCTCTCGAACAGCTCGTGTGCGCGGCGCGCCTCGGCGAGCGGCAGTTTAGCGTAGATACGCGGCTTAATCTCCCCACGTCCAAGCCGCTCGATAAGCCACCGCATCCCCGCCTGCTGCGGTTCGCGCCAATGATCGTAGACATGCATGGAGAAGGCGCGCAGGCCGAGATTCTTGCCGCCGTGTTCCCGCAGCGCCGCGTAAACATCGTCCTTCGGCTTGCCGGCAAGCTGACCGTAACTGACGACGACGCCGTAGGGTGCGAGCATCGCGAAATTCTTGGTGAATTCGGGCCCGCCGGCGAAATCCATGATGTAGTCCACGCCTTTGCCTTGCGTTGCGGCCTTGACCGCCTCGCCGACATTGTCGCGCTTCCGATCGATTACGTGCTCAACGCCGAAGCTTTTGACGAAATCGATCTTTGCCGGACCCCCGCACAGGCCGATCACTTTCAGCCCGGCGCCGAGCGCGAGGTCGACGAGCGCGCTTCCGGTGCCGCCGGCCGCACCTTGCACCAGCACGCTTTGGCCTTTCTTGAAGTTGATGCAGTCGTAAAGCAGGTGATAAGCGACCTGATAATTGGCTAGCGCAGCCGCCTGATCCATATCGGCGCCATCCGGCAGCGGATAGACCGAGATTTCGGGCGTCGCATTGTATTCGGCGTAGCAGCCGCCGCGATGCGCCCGGTCGCGTGCCGAGACGACGACGCGCTGGCCCGGCTTGAAGCGCGTCACGCCCGGCCCGACCTTCTCGACGATGCCGCTCATTTCGGTGCCGGGCGCGGCCGGCAAGGGTGGCATCCAGTTGTAGACGCCGCGGCGGATCATCACGTCGGGCATGCCGACGCCAATGGCTTGCGCCTTCACCAGCACCTCGCCGGCTTGCGGCTCGGGCGTCGGGACCTCGACGTAGTCGAGCACCGAAGCCGGTCCCGGCTGCTTGAACTGGACGATCTTCATCGCGCGTCCTCCCTAAAGCGATAGTATCCTTAGCGCCGAGCGTAGCGCATCGAGCGCACGGCGCGTATCGGCCGCAAGATGGATCAACGCCGATATCTGCCGCGGATCGCGCGCGAGCGATGCGAGCACCCGGCCCAGCGCGGGCTTGCCATTGGGCGCGAGCCCGTTGACAGCGGCCGCCGGCAGCGCGCGCGACGCGCTATCGGCGACGGCGCGCAGCACCAGGAACGGCTTGCCGGCGCCAGCCGCGACCTGCGCAACAACGTGGCTTTCGAGATCGACCGCGATGGCCCGGGTCACGCGCGCCAGTTCGGCCTTGCGTGCGGGTGATGACGCCGCCGCGGTCGCGCCGAGGAGATCACCCTCTTCCACCGCGACGCCCGCAGCACGCAAGGCACGGAGCGCGGCCGCATGGCGGCCGGCGTCGACGGGATAGCGCGTTCCGTCTTCCGTGACGACCGCCTGCGGCAACAGCAGCGCGCCCGGAGCCAATCGCGACGCCAACGCACCGGCAATGCCGAAGCTCAACAACGCTTCGTCGCCATCGTGCAACAACGCTTCGGCGATCGCGCGCGTTTGCGATGGGACGCCGCCGCTGGCCTTGGCGGCGAGGCCGGCGCGGCGCGCTATACGCGCCTCGGCTTCAAGTCCCGTGATCGCCCCCACCGTCATTGATGGGGCCTTCATCACATGCCGTAAGGATAAGCGGCGTGATTGCTGTTGGCGAGATTGCGATAACGCGCCAGCGCCCAGAGCGGGAAATAAGCGCGATAGCCGTGGTAGCGCAGATAGAACACGCGCGGAAAGCCGACGGCGGTGAACTCTTCCTCGTCCCAGAGCCCGTGCGATTTCTGATTCGCCAGCAGATAGGCAATGCCCCGCGCCACGGCCGGATGCTTGCTCTCGCCCGCCGCCATGAGCGCGAGCAATGCCCACGCGGTTTGCGAGGCCGTGCTCGTGCAGCACTCGCCGCGCGGCTGATCCGCCCAATAAGAGCGGCCATCCTCGCCCCAACCGCCATCGGCGCGCTGTTTCGACAAGAGCCAAGCGACGGCGTTGCGGATCATGAGGTCGGATTTCGCGACCCCGGCGGCATTGAGCGCGATCAGCGCCGACCAGGTGCCGTAGATGTAATTCGTGCCCCAGCGCCCGAACCACGAGCCGTCGCCTTCCTGCTCGCGCCGCAGATAGCCGACGCCGGCGGCCAACACTTCCTCGTAACCGCCGATCTGGCCGAACAAGCCGATGCAACGCGCCGAGACGTCGGCGGTCGGCGGATCGAGCAGCGCGCCGTGATCTGCGAAAGGAATGTAATTGAGATAGTAATAGGTGTTGTCGGCATCGAAGGATGCCCAGCCGTAATTGCGGCTCTGCAAGCCCATCAGCCATTCCGCCGCGCGATCGATCGCCGCGCGATAGTGTGCGCGGTCGTAGCGATCGAAGGCCAGCGCCACCATCGCGGTATCGTCGAGATCGGGATAGTAGGGATTGGCGTATTGGAACGCCCAGCCGCCCGGGCGCACGCCGGGACGGATCGCGGCCCAATCGCCGGCAAGATCGAGCACTTGACGCGGGACGAGCCAGTCGAGACCGCGGCGCGCCGCCTGCATCGCGGTCTCGCCGCCGGCTTCCATCAGCGCATGCGCCGCAAGCCCGGTGTCCCAAACGGGCGACAGGCAGGGCTGCACATAAACGCGGCCGGGCTTGTTAACAACGAGCTTCTTCAGCGCGGCACGCGCGATGGCGGCGCGCGGATCGCTGGGCGGAATGCCCAGGCAGTCGAACATCATGACCGCGTTCGCCATTGCCGGATAGATGCCGCCCAGCCCGTCCTCGCCGTTGAGGCGCTCGGAGACGAACGCAACCGCCGCATCGATCGCGCGGCGATGCGCGCGTTTGGGCATATGAAGCTCGAACGCGCGCAGCACGTCGTCGACGAGATTGAACACCGTCGCCCAGACCGAGCCCCTGGCACGCGGCGGCTTGGCCTGGGTACCCGGCGCGAAGAGCTCGTGCACCGAGATACCGCGCGGATTGCGCGCGCGCGGCTTCTTCGCCATCAGCACCAGCAGCGGCACGATGACCGTGCGCGACCAATACGAGACCTTGGTCAGGTGGAACGGGAACCAGCGCGGCAAAAGCATGATCTCGACCGGCATCACCGGCACGGCTTTCCACGGCAGCTCGCCAAAGAGCGCGAGCTGGATACGCGTAAAGACATTCGCATGCGCCGCGCCGCCCGCAGCAAGGATCGCTTGCCGGGCCTTCGCCATATGCGGCGCGTCGGGACTGTCGCCCGCCGCCTTCAGGGAAAAATAGGCCTTGACGCTGCAGGAGAGATCGAGATCGCCGCCCTTGAAGAGCGGCCAGCCGCCATGCTCGCCCTGAAGGCTGCGAATGAACTTCGCGATCTCGGCGTTGAGCGCGTCGTCGATCTCGCCGAGATAATGCTGCAGCAGGATGTATTCAGAGGGGATCGTCGCATCGGCCTCGAGCTCGAAGCACCAATGGCCGTCGGGCTTTTGAAGAGCGATCAGCGCCGCCGTGGCACGCTCGACGGCCAGATCGAGCGATGCGTTGTAACTATCGGGCATTGCAGCAATTTAGCCGATGCCTGCCCGTCCCAGAAGAGCATCGGCGGCAGAAAATCCTGAGCGAATCGCGCCCTCGATGGTCGCCGGTAGGCTTGTCGCAGTCCAATCGCCGGCAAGGACTAGATTGGGCCAGCGCGTGACCGCGCCCGGCCGCCGCTCCTCCTGCGCCGGTGTTGCCGCAAAGGTCGCGCGCTTCTCCTTGACGATCTGGCAAGGCGGCATCGGCTCGCTCGGCAAATTGTAGGCGGCGGCGACGTCTCGCCACAAAAGCGGCGCCAGCTCCTCGGCGGGCGTATCGATGAGACGATCAGCCGCGCTCACGGTCACCGACAGCACCTCGCGCTTGCGGAACACCCATTCCGCCGTGCCGCCGATAACGCCGACGAGCCAGGGCGCGTTGCCGCGCATCGCCAGCCGATAATGCGCATTGACGATGGCGCGGAATTCGTCCGGCACGGTGAGGTCGGGCACCAGCCGCGCCGCGACCGGCGCCGGCACGGCGAGCACGACCGCTTCCTCTGCCGCAACGGCTTCGTTGCCGCTGTCGAGATCGAGCGCGGCGACGCGGCCATCGGCGAAGCCGAGCCCGCGCAGCCGCGCGCCGATGCGGATATCCGCGCCTTTGTTGCGAAGATGCAAAAGCGCGGGATCGATCAGCGTCTCCGACAGGCCCTCGCGCGGTAACAGCGGCACGCAGGCGCGGCCGCCGGCACCCAACGTCTCGCGGACGATGGTCGCAAAGAGCGCGGCCGAGCCGGCTTCGGGCTCCGTATTGAGCGCCGCCACGGCGAGCGGCTGCCAGAGGCGCCGGTAAAGTGTCGCTGTCGTTCGCACGCGATCGGTGACGACGCCCTCGGCTTTCGCGAGGAGCCGGCGCGCCGCGAGATATTGCCAGGAATGCGTGCCCGCGACGCGGCGTTCGGTGATGAAGATCCACCAGGGAATCATTCCGGCATTCGGCTGCAGCGCCCAACGCTCGCCGGTGACGCGATCGAGAAACGGATAGAGCGCCTTTTCGGGGCCGGTCAAAGTCGCACGCGCACCGATCATGCCGACGTAACGCATCGCCGCGCGATTGCCCGAGAGCAAGAGATGATTGCCGTTGTCGATACG
>DATGLO010000323.1:0-7403 GCA_035294105.1 Allostellaceae bacterium | reverse complement strand
GCCCCAGCTCTTGATATCGTCGAGCGTCATGTCGAAAGCGCTCAAAACATGGTTGCAGATGAAATGCACCGAGTGGTCAGGCTGGCCGCGCAGCGAAACCCGCAGCGGATATTTGGTGCGCTTGAGGTCGCCCAAAGTCCTCAAGCCCGTTTTCGGATGCACCGCGAAGCCGAGCTGATCGAATTGCGGCAGCACCATGATCGCGCGGAGCGGCAGCGGCTTCTTGTAGGGGCCTTTGCCTTTCAGCGCCATGCCGAGCACACCGCCGGGATTGCAGATCGCGATATCGGCCTCGCCGCTTACGACCATGTCGATCGAATCAGGCCCGTCGCTCGCATAAAACTTGGTGCGCCACTTACTGTCGCCTTGCGGGCGCATGTAGATCATTACCTGTTTGTCCCGCCACTCATTGGCGCCGACAAGCTCGGAGACGGTTTCGAGCATCAGGCGCGAGCGCTCGATGGCCGGCGTACGAACGGGAATTTGCTGCGTAAGCATGTGCGTTCCTTCCTAAATGCGCCGCTACTTCGCTGGGGCGGCGCTCGGCAGATAGGCTTCGGTATAGAGCTTCGACATGTCAGGCTCGCTATCGAGCGCTTTCAGCTCGACGAAAGAGCGCTTCAGGGTCGCGAGCGATTCGGGATCGAAACGGCAGCTCGGATTGTACATGGCTTTCACGATGTCATAGAGCCGCGCCTCGATGTCCTCCGGGAAATTAGTGACCTTGTGCCAGCTTGCGATCGTCGCCTGCTTATTGGTCAAGACGAAGTTGGTGGTCTCGATCCAGGCGGCGAGGAAAGCGCGCAACGCGTCGGGATTGGTCTTCATCAGCTTGTCCGACGCAAAGAGCGTGCCCGAGGCCATTTTATCGACGAAAGTCGACACCGGCACGAGCATACGGCCGACATGCTGCTGCTCCTCGACCAGGAAAGATGCCGTGCCCCCGACATAGGCGTCGATCTGATGAGCGCGGAAAGCGGCGGACGAGGCGGTGATACCGCCGCCGACCGCCACCCGCGTGACGCTATCCGGCGGCCAGCCTTTCTTGCGCACGAGCTCCTGTACCACCCAGTCGGTGAGGGTACCGGGATTCGAAACGCCGATTTTCTTGCCTTTGAGATCGTCGACCGTCTTGATCGGCGAATCCCACGGCACGCCGATGCTGAAATAAGGCAAGGTCGTCGAATCCTCACAGACCGCGAGCATCGGCGCGCCTTTCGCGACGAAGGCCATTTGCGTGCCGGCGCCGACCGCGATATCGAGACTGCCCGCCGTCAGCGCCTGGATGATCCGGCTGCCGCCGCCGGAGAACTCTTGGATCTGCACATCGAGGCCGTGCTTTTTGAAGATGCCGGCGTCGTAGCCTACATTGACCGTCATGATCGATTCGGCTTCGGAATTGGCCTTGCCCACGACGAGCTTGGTATCCGCGGCGGCCGGATGCATAAAGACCGCGACGCTCAGCACGGCAGCAACGGCGGCGCAGACAGTCCCGCCTAATCTATTCGCGCTCATCGCTTCCTCCCCATCATCTTCGCGCCTCGACCGGCGAATATTTGGCAACTCCTATAGCAGCAGCACCGAGCGCGCAACGCCCCCGGACGGATGCCAGATCTTGTGCGGTGCGATGCAAGCCCCTTTACACATGGTGAAAATGCGTTTTCTCATGGCGTAACGAACCCACCGAGGGGACCTTAGCGCTTGCCGCCAGCAGCGCACCGGGCCAGAGTCGGGCGAAGCTGATTGATTTAGAGTGCTACGCCAAGAGGCTTTGATGTTCGTCACCGGCCCCCGCTATCCGCTGAACTATGACGGGATGAAGATTCGCTACGAGGAAGCGATCGAGCGCGCGCAATCAATCGTTCCTTTCGCAAAGAAAAATTTTCAGCTTGCCGAGGAGATGCGGCGGCTGCCCGAAGAGAACGTCAAGGCGATCCTCGATTCCGGGCTGATGCCGCTGATGCGGCCGAAGATGTTCGGCGGCTACGAAGCCGATTGGATGACCCAGATCGATTGCGTCAGCGAGGTCGCGCGCTTTTGCGGCTCGACCGGCTGGGTCATGACCTTCTTCATCCAGCACCAGTATTTCCTGACCCTCTTCCCGCTCGAGGCGCAGCGCTACGTTTACGAGCGCCAGCGCGACCCAACGATCCTCACCTCGTTCTTCCAAACGGGCAAAGCGAAAGAAGTGCCGGGCGGCTATGAGGTCGAGGGGCGCTGGCATTTCGGCTCAGGCGGCGATTATTGCCAATGGGCTATCCTCGGCGGGATCATCTACAATCCCGACGGCAGTATCAAGAAGCGGCTGAATTTCCTCTTGAAGCCCGAGCAATTCAAGATCGATCGCGTCTGGGATGCGATCGGCCTCAAAGGCTCGGGCAGCAACGATATCGTCGTCGAGCCGACCTTCGTTTCCGAGAACTTCGTCTACGATCACGACCTGGCGCTCCTCGGCAAAACGCCCGGCCAAAGCGGCGTGCATGACGGCGTGCTCTACAACTCGCCGCTGGCGCTCAATTCGGGCTTTGCGGTGATGACGCCGATGCATGGGATTTCGCGCGGCGCCTATGAGGCCTTCGTCGATCTCACCGCCGCGCGGGGCGCACGACCGATGGGCGCGCGGCCCGCCGACCGGGTGGAAACCCAGATCGCGATCGGCGAAAGCGCCGCCGAGATCGATCTCGCCTATCTCGTCACCGAGAAACTCACCGCGACGATCTTCCGCGGCGGCAAAGTTACCCGCACCGATGCGGTGCGCCAGCGCCGCGACATGATGATGGTGCTGAAACTGTTGCAGCGCGCCGTCGACCGCTTGTTCGACTTGAGCGGCACGCATGGGCTTCTCGGCAATCATGCGATCCAGCGTCATTGGCGCGATCTCCACGCCATCGGCCATCACGCGCAGTGGCAGGCGCCGGCGCTGCAGATCGCCGGCCGTGAAGCACTGGGCTTGCCGCGCCTGCCGAGCGATACTTATCCTTCCGATTAGGGAAGATTTGCGAATGGCATCAACGCGTCCTATCGCCATCGTCGGTGGCGGGCTTGCCGGACTTGCGGCGGCGCATGCGCTCGGCACTTTCGGCCTCGACTGCGAGATCTACGAGGCCGCGCCCGAGCTCGGCGAGATCGGCGCCGCCGTCAATACCAGCCCCAACGCCAACAAGGCGCTCGACGCGATCGGCGTCGGCGACAAGGTCGCGGCGGTCGCCAATTCCTCGCCCGGCATGTACACGCGCAACATGCAGAGCGGCGAGTTCCTCGAATTTCGCGATCGCCGCAAGGCCTCGGCGCGCTACGGCGCCGGCTACTACACCTTCCACCGCGCCGATCTGCTCGACGCGCTTGCCAACGGGCTCGATCGGCGTGCGATTCATTTGGGTCATCGCATCGTTGCGCTCGAGGAGAACGGCGATGCGACGACGCTGATCTTCGCCAATGGCGTGCGGGTCGAAGCCGAGATCGTCATTGCCGCCGACGGCGTGCGCTCGGTGGTGCGCCAGGCGCTCTATGGCGACGACAACCCGACCTATACCGGCCAAATGGTCTGGCGCGCGCTCCTCAGGGGCAGCGACGTGCCGCCCGAGATTATGGAGCCCACGGGCCACATTCAGTGGGTCGGGCCCGGCTGTCATCTCATCGCCTACTACATTCGCGGCACGTCGACGATAAACATCGTCACCCAGGAAGACACGGATAAATGGGTAGCCGAGGGCTGGTCGACGCGCGGCGATCCCGATGAGATGCGCTTGAGCTTTCCCAATCCCGAGCCGCGGCTTAAGAAGCTCTTGAGCATCGTCACGGAATGCTCGAAATGGGGCCTCTTCACGCGGCCAATCGCCGCGAATTGGGGCCGTGGGCGCATTCAGCTCATCGGCGATGCCGCGCATGCGATGCTGCCCAATGCCGGGCAAGGCGCCTGCCAGGCCTTCGAAGACGCGTACATCCTGGCGCGCTGGCTTTCCGCCGAACGCGACCCCGCCGTCGCTCTCGCCAATTTCCGTCGCATCCGCATCCCGCGCGTCCACGCGATCCAGCGGCTTTCTTTCGCCAATGCGCGCTTCAAGCATATGCGCGATAGCGAGGCGCAGAAGGCGATGATCGGCGCCGGCACCGGCAGCGTGCACGGCAATATCGAATGGGTCTATGGCTACGATCCGGTCGCGGAATGGGACAAGGAGCCGACGGTTCCCGCCATCGAAGCCGTCGTCTGAATCCGCAACAGCATGACAATAACGCGCCGCAGCGGGGCGCGAGCGAGGGAGAGCATCATGAGACGCGTTGTCGACGCGTTGGGCGGATTGGCCGTCGCCACCGCGATTGCCGTCGGACCGGCACCCGCCACCGAACCTTACAACATCAATGTCATCCTCCCGCTCACGGGCAACGGCGCTTTCCTCGGCCAGGGCCATCGCGACAGCCTCGATACCCTGACCGAGATCATCAATAAATCGGGCGGCATCCAGGGGCGGCCTTTGCACTTCGTCTATCACGACGATCAGTCGAGCCCGCAGGTCGCGGTCCAGCTCGCCAATCAAATCCTGATCGCGAAGCCGGCGGTGATCCTCGGCTCAAGCCTCGTCGCGATGTGCGCGGCGATCGCTCCGGTGATGCAGGCAGGGCCGGTCGATTATTGCCTTTCGCCCGCCTATCACCCGCCGGCCGGCACCTATGTCTTTTCCTCGAGCGCCTCGGCGATCGATCAGTCGGCGGCGGTGGTGCGCTACTACCGACTGAAGGGCCTCACCAAGATCGCGACCCTCGCCAATACCGACGCGACCGGGCAATCAAACGACAAAGCGATGGACGAGATCATGGCGCGGCCCGAGAACAAGGACGCCAAGCTCGTCGCGCGCGAGCATTTCAACCCGACCGATATCAGCGTCGCCGCTCAGATCGAGAGCATTCGCGCGGCGGGTGCGCAGGCGATTATCGCCGGCGTCACCGGTACCGCTGCGGCGACGGTGTTCAAGGGCATGATCCAATCGGGCTTCGACATCCCCATCGAAGTGACAAGCGGCAACGAATCTTTTCCTCAGATGGAGCAATGGAAGGATTTCCTGCCCAAGGGCCTGATCATGAGCTCGGCGCTCTTTCCCGAACATGACGGCGTCTTGAAGCTCGATCCGCGGATCGAGGCGGCGCAGCATGCGATGTACGCCGCGCTCGCCACCCACGGCTTCAAGGCCGACAATATGGAAGGCACATCCTGGGACGCGGCCCTTATCGTCGTCTCCGGGTTGCGTGCGCTCGGCCCCGATGCGACCGCCGCGCAGCTTCGCGACTACATCGCCAATCTCACCGATTTCGCCGGCGTCGACGGTATGTATAACTTCAAGGCCAATCCCGAGCGCGGCCTTGGCCCCGACGCCTCGACGGTCGTGCGCTACGACGCGGCGACCAAATCCTGGCAGTGGCTGTCGGAGCCCGGCGGCACGCCGCTAAAACAGCCTTAGCATCACACCACATCCGCAGAGGTAAAGACATGGCCGATACGCCCGTCCGCTACAATTCCGGCATTCAGCGCGTCAAAGGGCTCCTCGAGCTCGGCGCCGCGCTTTACGACACCTCGCTGTCGCGCAAATCGACGCGCAGCGGCACCACGACACCGCAGATCGATTCGCGTGTCGGCACGAGTCTTACGCTGCGCATCGATCCGCAGCGCGAAGGAATGGAAGGCGCCGTCGCCCTGTCCTTCGGCGTTGGCGGCTCGCGCGACAATTTCATGAAGGTCGCGAAAAAGGAGCTCTCGCTCTTATGGATCAATCCGGCCGTGCCGCTGGCGCTCGCCTATAAAGGCCTGCCGCCGTTTTCTGCACCATTGCCCCTGCGTACGATCGCGACTTTCCCGTCCTGGGACGCGGTGGTGATCGCGGTCCACGAAAGGACCGGCATCACGGCGATCGAGCAGATCGCCGAGCGGCGCATTCCGTTGCGCGTTTCGACCGGCCATACCCTCGCGCCGCCTTTCGACGAGGATGCGACGATGTTCGCCGTCGCCTCGATCATCGCCGCGGCCGGCTTCTCGCTCGACGACATCCGCGCCTGGGGCGGGTCGGTGACGGGCGTTCCTCGCCCGAGCCACCCGAGCCGCGCCGAGGCGATCACCAAAGGCGAGATCGATGCCGTCTTCGATGAAGGCATCCTCAGCTGGGGGAATTACGCGATCGAGCGCGGCTTCCGATTCTTGCCGGTCGAAGGCGCGCTGCGCGAGCGCATCCTCAAGCGCGGCTTCGACATGGTCAGCGTGACACCGAGCCGTCTTCCCGCGCTGAAGCAGCCCGTGACCGTCGTCGATTTCTCCGGTTGGCCGATGATCGTCCATGCCGATATGCCGGAAGATGTCGCCTATGCGCTCTGCGAGGCGCTCGAGGCGCGGCAGCAACTCATGCCTACCGACAATTACAAGCCGCTCGATATGAAACAGCTTTGCACCCCGGATGCGGAAACCCCGCGCGGCGCGCCGCTTCATCCCGGCGCCGAGCGCTTTTATCGCGAGCGCGGCTATTTGAAGGACTAGGCGAGCGAGGTTTTTTGCGCCGCGTGTAAGCGCTTAGCAAAGGCAGCGGCGCGCAACGCCGGCGCGGCGATCGTCAGGGCCGCGAATGGCCAATAGAGCAGCGCGTGATCGAGGCCCTGGGCGAAGGGATCGCGCAGGAAATCGTCGGCGAAGGCCAGCAAGACATAATTCATCGCGACAAAGCGCAGCACGGCCCAGGCCGGCGCGCCCAAGAGCCGTTGCAAGCGCGAAATCGAGAACAGTGCAAGCGCATAGACGCAGGCGGCGGCGAAACCGAAAATAATGAAGGTTTTGATCGGCGGCACGTCCCCCAGCGCGCAAGACCAGGCGACCAGGCCGAGATGAATCGCGAGCGCCGCCGCAAAGCCGAGACCGAATTCGCGCGCGCTGCGCGCGAGCGGCAGAAAGGCCGGACCGACCAGCGCCGCTAGTGCGCCGCCGGTATAGGCCGGCCAGAAGAGGAGGAATTGCCACCGCGCCGTCGCCAGCAACGCCGCATGAACGCCGTCGTCGGTGTTGCCGAAGATCGCTAGCACGGCGGCGGCAAGACCGAAGGCGACGCAAAAGCCGACCGCCAGCCACGGCGCCCCCGATTGGTGCGAAACCCGCGCTGTCTCGATCGCCTTGCTGCTCATGAGCGGCGCAGCCTATCACGAAATAAGTTGATGAATTTCCGCCGCGCGCAGCTTCACGATCATTTTCGCTAAAATCTTAGCTATTCGCCGCCTGGCCGGCGGTCAACGTTATCAATCTGTTCGTTCACCGGCGCTAAGCTCCAATCATGCCGGACGATGTCAGTTTCGCCGCGACGAAAACCGCAGGCGGCAACGGCGCGACACAAGCCTGGATTCGCGCGCTTTCCGCAGTGAAAGTCCTCGAGAACGCG
>DATGLO010000322.1:0-3361 GCA_035294105.1 Allostellaceae bacterium | reverse complement strand
TGTCGATCTGCGGCCAGGGAAAGATCGAGGACCGGTCACGCGAGCAATTGGGTCGATCGGACGCGGCGCTGGTGATGCTGCGGCGAATGTGGCGCCGCGAGCTGGAAGCGCTTGCCGCGGGGAAAGAGCTGACCAACTTCGGCACGCCGGACCCGCAAGCGCTGCGCCAGGAAGAGCTCGAGGTGATGGGCTTCAACGCCTGACACCGTTTTTGGCGAGCGCTCCGCTATCCTCGGGGCGCTTGACAGGCTTGGCATAATCTCGGCGTGGCTCTGAACGTCGTCACCTGGAACATCAACTCGGTGCGGTTGCGCATCGACCTCGTTAAGCGCGTGGTCGACGAGCTGAAGCCCGATGTCTTTTGCCTGCAAGAGACCAAGACGCCCGACGAATTCTTTCCGCGCGAAGCCGCCGCGGCGATGGGCTTCCCGCACATGCTGGTCCACGGGCAGAAAGGTTATAACGGCGTCGCCATCCTCTCGAAGCTGCCGCTCGACAAGCCGCGCAACGAGGGTTGGTGCGGCAAGGAGGATTGCCGTCACGTCATCGCCGAGCTGCCTGGCGGCATCGAGCTGCACAACGTCTATGTGCCGGCGGGCGGCGACATTCCCGATCCCGAAGCGAATCCGAAATTCGCCCATAAGCTGCGCTTCCTCGACGAGGTCGCGGGCTGGTTCCAGGGCCGGCGCGCCAGCGACAGGCCGATGATCCTTGTCGGCGACCTCAACGTCGCGCCGCTCGAAAACGATGTCTGGTCGCATAAACAGCTGTTGAAGATCGTCAGCCACACACCGGTCGAGGTCGAGAAGCTCGGCATCCTGCAGAAGGCGTCGGACTTCGTCGACGCCGTCCGCCATTTCGTTCCGCCCGAGCAGAAGCTTTACACCTGGTGGAGCTATCGCGCGCGCGACTGGGCGGCGTCCGATCGCGGCCGGCGGCTCGACCACATCTGGGTGACGCCTGTGCTCAAAGACCGGCTCGCCGGCGCGGCCGTCCATAAGACGGCGCGCGATTGGGAACTGTGCTCCGATCACGTGCCGGTGCTGGTGCGCCTGTACGAATAGCGACGGCCACGCCTGCGCCGTGGCTGTCCAAGGAACTGCAAGCGGCTATTCCGGTTGTTTCACAAGGATCGACCCCCTGCCGTCGCCGCGGGGGCCGGCGACGCAAGCGCCGGCAACGCAAGCGAAGGATCGCTCGCCATACTAGGCCGTAGACTCATAAGCGCGGAGTAAAGGCGGCATGCGCCACGGCAGGGGGCCAAATGGGGGCCAAGCGGAGTATCATGCCATGACCATTCGAAACCCCAACCAACTCGCCGCCGAGAGCCGAAGCGCTCCCCACGATTGGCTGATCGCGATCGCGGCTCTGTGGCTTTTCATCTCGCCGTGGGTACTCGGCTTCAGCGGCGCCGTCTCCGGACCCGCCAACGGCCCCGGTGTGGTCGCCGGCAGTCGCGCGGCCTGGGATGCCTGGATCGTCGGCGCGGTCACGTTGATCATTGCGCTTGCCCAGGCACGCAGCTTCGCGCCGGCGCGCTTTAAAGACAGGTGGGTCGAGATTGTCCTCGCCATCTGGATTTTCATTGCGCCCTGGGTTTTGGGATTCACGACACTGCCGGCCGCCAGTTGGGATCACTGGATCGTCGGCGTCGCGGTCTTTGCCTTCGCTGCGGCGAAATATTCCACCCGGCGCACCGTGGCGGCGCCGCTCGGCAGCGAGCCAGGCCTGTCACCGACCAGCGACCCGATGGCATCGCCGCAGAATCAGCCACCCGGCAATCTCAGCCAACCGCGCGATCAGCGGCGCGCCGGCGGGCGCTGAGGCGCTCGCCTCAATTCACGCGGTAGAGGTGCTCGCGCGCGTCGCGCGCGCCCTCTGGCGACGGGATCGCTTCCCAGCCGGGCAGTTCGAGCGCCGTCTCGGCGATAACGATCGCGCCTGGCCTGAGCAGCGGCGCAAGCAGCGGGGCGAGCTCGGCGGCGATGCGCGCCGGCGCGGGAAAGTTCAAATAGGCGAAGGCCGCTTCGCGCCGCCAGCGCTCCCAGAATTGCGGCAAGGTATCGGACGGATCGCCGAGAATGCGGTGCTCGGCGGCGGGCGGCGCCTCGAGCGCCGCGCCGATGGCGCGATCGAAGACGAAGAGATCGCGGCGGCGCAAAATCTCGCGCAGGTGATCGTAGGCGATGCCGTCGCCCCAGCCGATTTGCAACGCCGGCCCCGGCAGCTGATTGGCCAGCGACGTGCCGCGTTCGAGGCTCGCGCGCTGCGACATCAGCCGGCGAATCTGAAGGTCGAGCGCGCTCAAGGAAAACCTCTAGTGTCCCGATTCGGAAGTTCGCATCGCTTGAATTGCCATTTTCGAACGTCCGGATCGATGAGGACACGAGCCAAATTATTGAATCCGCGTGTGGCTCATGGCACCAGCCGGTAGCCGCCGGGCTCGGTGATGAGGATCTCGGCCTTGCCGGGATCGCGCTCGATCTTCTGCCGCAAGCGATAGACATGGGTCTCGAGCGTGTGCGTCGTCACGCCCGAATTGTAACCCCACACCTCGTTGAGCAGGATCGCGCGGCCGATCGTCTTTTCGCCGGCGCGATAGAGGTATTTGAGGATCGCGGTTTCCTTCTCGGTCAGGCGCACCTTGCGGCGCTTCGCGTCGTCGATCAGCGTCTTGGCGCTCGGCCGGAAGGTGTAAGGCCCGATCGCGAAGACCGCGTCTTCCGAGGCTTCGTGCTGACGCAACTGTGCGCGCAGCCGCGCCAGCAATACGTTCAGCCGGAACGGCTTGGTGATGTAGTCGTTGGCGCCGCTGTCGAGACCGAGGATCATGTCCGCTTCGCCATCGGCGCCGGTCAGCATCAGGATCGGCGCGCGGACGCCGTTGCGCCGCATGACGCGGCAGAGCTCGCGCCCATCCATATCGGGCAGGCCGACATCCAAGAGGATCGCGTCGAAATACTGGTTCTTGGTCGCGTCGAGCGCCTCGGCGGCGTTGCCGGCCTCGGCCGCGGCGAATTCCTCATGCAATTGCAACTGCTCGGCGAGGGAGTGGCGCAGCGCCAAGTCGTCGTCGATGATCAGGATCTTGCGGCCTAACGCCATTTGCTGCCCTGTTCCGCTGTCCGCGTCGTTGCTTATAAGGCCGGGCCGGAGGACCTATCCCCGCCGCGCGTCTCAGCGCTCGATCTCGACGCCTTTCCAGAATGCGACGAAATCCTTGATCTGAGCCGCCGCCGGCAAGGGCTGCGGATAGTACCACGCAGCGTCCTTGTTCTCGGCGCCGTCGACGGCAACCGTGAAATAATGCGCCGTGCCTTTCCAATGGCACTGGCTCGTGGTGGCGCTGTCCTTGAAATAG
>DATGLO010000321.1:0-7785 GCA_035294105.1 Allostellaceae bacterium | reverse complement strand
ATCCCATGATCCGTCTCTCCGTCCTCGACCAATCGCCGATCCGCCAAGGCGGCACGCCGGCTGAGGCCATCGCCGAGACCATCGAGCTGGCCCAGGTCTGCGACCGGCTCGGCTACCAGCGCTATTGGGTGGCCGAGCATCATTCTTCCGAAGGCCTTGCCGGCGCCGCGCCGGAAATCCTTATCACGCGCCTCGGCAGCGTGACCAAAGGCATGCGCATCGGCAGCGGCGGCGTGATGCTGTCGCATTACAGCCCGCTCAAAGTCGCCGAACAGTTCCGCATGCTCGAGACGCTTTATCCCGGCCGCATCGATCTGGGCATCGGCCGCGCGCCGGGCAGCGATTGGGTGACCGCGCGGGCGCTCGCGCACGGCCCCGGCGCGCTCGGCATCGAGGAATTTCCGCGCCAAATCCAGGACGTGCTCGCCTATCTGCGCGACCAGATCCCGGACGGCCATCCCTTCGCCGGCGTCTCGGCGCAGCCCCGCGGCGCAACGGTGCCCGAGCCCTGGCTTCTTGGCTCCTCCGATCAAAGCGCGCTCTACGCCGCCTATTTCGGCCTCGCATTCTCCTTCGCGCATTTCATCACCGACCGCCACGGGCCCGAGATCATGGCCGCTTATCGCGAGCGCTTCCGGCCATCATCGTGGTCGGAGAAGCCGGTCGGCAGCATCGGCGTTTCGGTGATCTGCGGCGAGAGCGCCGAGGTGGCGGACCGGCTCGCCAAGTCGCGCGATCTCTCGCGGCTCCGCCGCGAGCAAGGCCAGCTCGGACCGACGCCGAGCGTCGAAGAGGCCGAGGCCTATCAATATTCGCGCGAAGAGCGCCTCATCGTCGCGCATAACCGGGCGCGGCAGGTGATCGGCGATCCCAAGCACTGCAAGGAGCAGCTATTGGAATTGGGCCAGCGCTACGGTGTCGAGGAATTCGTGATCGTGACGATCACCTACGACTTCGCCGCACGGGTGCGGTCGTATGAGCTGCTGGCGAAAGAATTCGGCTTAGAGGGGAGGGGCTAATTCAGGTGTCATTGCGAGCCCATTCGACAAGCTCAGGAGCGAAGCAATCCAGAGAGTTCCGCCGTGGCCCTGGATTGCTGCGCCGCTAGCGCTCCTCGCAATGACGATAAAGATTAAGCGCTTTCACTGCCAGGTCGCGAAGGCCATCGCGTTGCCGGTTCCGGCCTCGCTGCGATAGCACGGCACGTAATCGAGCAAGGTCATGCGCAACCCGGTTTCCGAAAGGATGCCGGCGGCGGTGATCCAGTTCTTCACCTCGGACGTGCCGGATTGGAAGAGCGCGTTCGGCTCGGCGAGCAGCGCCGCGCGATCGTTCGCTTCGAGCGCCGCGATGATGCGGCGGTCGAATTCCTCGTCGATGACGAAGTGGCTGAGGCCGCCCGAGGCGCAGACGGCGACGCGCCTGGTGCTGTCCCAGGCCGCGATGGCGCGGCCGATCGCGCGGCCGAACTCGAAGCAGCGCTGCGGCGTCGGCTGGTTCGGCGGATAGAAGGTGTTGAGGAAGATCGGCACCAGCGGCACGGGCTTGTCGCGCAAGATGCGGCGGCAAATGAATTGCACGGCATGGCCGACGCCGATCGGTCCGGCGGGGCCGCGCGGCTCGCGCGCCAGGGTCGCGACATCGAATCCGTTCTCGATGGCATGGGCGATGATGGCGGCGGCGAGTTCCGTCGCGACAGGGTAGTGCTGGTCCTCCGCCGGATGGCGGTCGCGCATCACCTCGGCCTGGCCCGCCGGCACGTTCTTCGCCTTCGCCGCGTCGAAGGCCGAATTCAGCACCGTCTCGCCATGGAACACGGCGAAGGAGGGCTGCAATTCCGGCTTGAACCATTCGTGCTGGTCGTCGCCGACGAGCACGATCGCGTCGGGCGCCGCCGCTTCGAGCCGCTCGGCGAGGCGATCGAGCTGTCGCTGGCAGCGGGCGTGGCGCTCGCGCCGCGCTTCGATGCGATTGACCGCCGCGAGGTCGTCGTCCTTCCGCAACGCCAAGAGCTGATCGAAGGTATAGTTTTTGCCGCGATAGGGATGGGCGGGATTGACCCGATCGGCGGCCGTGCGGAAGTCCCAATGCTCGGGCGAGCTCGACAACAGCGGCCCGTGCGACGAACCGAAGCCGAAAGAGATCTCTGCCATCCTCCGCTCCTCGAAAAAGCCGGCGCTGTCACCCGGATTGCGGACGCTCGAATTCGACGAGCTCGCCGCGGCTCGCGGCGCGCATCCGATCGGCGGCGTGGCGCAGCTTGTTATAGGCGCGGATGCTCAAGGGAATCGAGCCGAGATAGATCACGCCGATCAGCAACAGCGTGCCCCAGGGCTCGGTGGTGGCGAGCGCGGCGAGGCCGCCGATGATCAACAGCAGCGGCAGCACCCATTCGCGCGGCAGGTGAAAGCGCTTGCCCGAGAAGGTCGGCACGCGGCTGACCATCAGCGCCGCGGTGCCGGCAAGCACGACCGCGCCGAAAACCGGGTTGCGGAAGCCCGCCCAGCCGAATTCGAAATCGAGCAGCAGCGGGATGATGGCGAGGCCGGCGCCCGCCGGCGCCGGTACGCCGGTGAAGAAATTATAGGCATAAGGCGGCAGATCGGCGCCGATCTGGGTGTTGAAGCGCGCGAGCCGCAGCGCGCAGCACACGGCGAAAAGGAGCGCCACCACCCAGCCGAGGCTCGAGAAGCTTTGGAGGGTCCAGAGATACATGACGAGCGCGGGCGCGACGCCGAAGCTGACGAAATCCGACAGCGAATCGAGCTCGGCGCCGAATTCCGACGTGCCTTTGAGCAAGCGCGCGATGCGGCCGTCGATGCCGTCGAGCACGCCGGCGACGATGATCGCGATCACCGCTTCGCGGAAATGCTCCTCGAGCGCGAAGCGGATCGCGGTCATGCCGGCGCAGAGCGCCAAGAGCGTCAAAATGTTCGGAATCATCTTGTTGAAAGAGAAGCCGCGGATCGGCTTGACGCGGAGCCGCGGACGCAGCCTTGGCCTGATCATCTCTCGATGCTCCATTCGCTCATTGCTCAATGCCGCGCCGCGGCGGCTCTTGCGCCTGCGCGTCGGCGAGCACGGTCTCGCCGCCGACGGCGCGTTGTCCCTTGATCGCCAGTATCGCCCAGCCGCGCGGCAGATAGACCTCGGCGCGGCTGCCGAAGCGAATGAGGCCGATATGCTGACCGGCGATGATCTCTTGGCCCTCGCGCAAGGTCGAGACGATGCGGCGCGCGACGAGGCCGGCGATCTGCGTCACGCCGATATCGCCGCGCGGCGTCGTGAGGCGGATCGCCATGCGCTCGTTGTCGAGGCTGGCCTTGTCGAGGCTCGCATTGACGAACTTGCCTTCGGTGTAGGCGAGTTTGACGACGCGTCCCGCCATCGGCGCGCGGTTCACATGCACGTCGAAGACGCTCATGAAGATGGCGATGCGCTGCATCGGCTCGGAGCCGAAGCCCAATTCCGGCGGCGGCGGCGCCTCGTCCACCATGATGATGGTGCCGTCGGCCGGCGATACGACGAGGCCGTCGCGCTGCGGGCTGACGCGCCACGGATTGCGGAAGAAATAGATGCACCACAGCGTCAGGATCACGCCGAGCCAGCCGAGCGGCTTCCACACAAAGAACAGCAGCAGCGTGACGACGGCGAAAATCGCGACGAAACGCCAGCCGTCCTTGTGGATCGGGACGAGAACGTAATTCAGCAACGCTTAAGCTCCGCGGGGAATGTTCCCCCTCACCCTCCCGCTATCGCGGGTCTCTCCCTCTCCCCAGCAGGGAGAGAGTGCCGAGCGAATGCGAGGCAGGTGAGGGGGTTCACCTACCACAAAAGGGGCGCCGCTTCTATCGCCCCTCGCGGCGCCAGGCGAGGATGAAGGCGCCGAGCGCCAAGAGCAGCGCGAGGAGGCCGGGCAGCAGCGGCACCGCGCTGACGCCGGTGACGACGTAGTCGCCGTTTTGCCGCAGGCCCATCCAGTTGCGGCCCGAGGCGGCGCGGTCGGGTCCGACGCGGCGTACATCCGGAATGGCGCCCGGCCCGACCCAGAAGATGCCGCCGCCGGTCTTCTCGACATCGGCTTTGACCTTCTCGCCGGTCGTCCGCACATCGGCGAGCTCGATTGGGTTGAGCGAGCCCGCGGCGGCGAGCGCGGTGCGCTTGCCGTCGGTGATGCGATAGAGCCCGCTTTCGCTGATCGGCAGCGAGGCCGCGCTGCGCCCGCCGGTGGTCGGCGCCAGCGACAAGCTTTGCGGCTTGCCGTCGGGGCCGGTGACGGTGACCGGGCTGTTATCGGGCTCCAAAGCTTGCCGCGTAACGACGAGGCGATTGCCTTGCACTTCGGCGCGCAGGTCGTTCTCTTCGAGGTCCGGCTCTTTCATCAGCCAATAGACGACGCGGCGTAAGAGCTCCTGTTGCGGGCCGCCGCCTTCATAGCCGCGCGTCCAGAGCCACATCTCGTCGGACAACAGCTCGGCGACGCGGCCTTGTCCGACACGGTCGAGCACGAGCAGCGGGCGATCGCCCAATCCGTCCATCACCACATTGCCGCGATGCGCGTCGGCTTCGACATCGAGGAACCAGCGGCCCCAAGGCGGCGTCTGGGCGTTGTTCGCCGGCAGGCCCGGCAGGTCCGCGGTCACCGGATGGCGGCGGCCGAGATCGGTCACATGCGGCACATAGCCCTGCTCGAGGACACTGCCGGTCGGCTCGGCCGGCAGCACCGCGCCCAAGGGCGTGCGATAGAGGCTCTCGGGCGTGCCGAAGCTCGGTCCCGCGGCATCGAGCAAAGCGCCGCCATTCTGCACATAGCGCGCGATGTTCTCGAGATAGGCGGGCGGCAGCACGTTCATCTGCTTGTAGCGATCGAAGATGATGAGATCGAACTGGTTGAGCTTCTCGTCGAACAGCTCGCGAATCGGGAAAGCGATCAGCGAAAGCTCGCGAATCGGCGTGCCGTCCTGCTTCTCGGGCGGCCGCAAGATCGTGAAATGGATGAGATCGACGGACGGATCGGATTTGAGGATGTTGCGCCAGGTGCGCTCGCCCTGATGCGGCTCGCCCGAGACGAGCAGCACCTTCAGGCGGTCGCGCACGCCGTTGATGACGAGCGCGGCGCGGTTATTGTCGAGCGTCAGCTCGTGCGGTCCCGCCGCGACCGAGAGCTCGACGATATTGGGGCCGCCGTGATCGATCGGCACGGTCAGCGACACGTCCTGGCCGACCGGCACGCTGCGGATGATCGCGTCGCCGCCGTCCTTGCGCATCGTCAGCTGCGTCATGGTCGCCTTGCTATCGTTGGCGCCGGTCTCGGGCAGGTCTTCGACACGGACGTTGATCTGCACCTCTTTGCCGACGATGCCGAAGCTCGGCGCATCCTTGACGACGAGGCGACGGTCGGCCTCGCCCGGCTGGCCGGTCAGCAGCACCTGGATCGGCGCGTCGCTGCCGAGCTGGGCGGGCGGCGGCATGTCGTGCACCTCGCCGTCGGTGATCATGATTGCGCCGGCGACGCGCTGCTTCGGCACGTCGGCGAGCGCGCGGGCGAGCGCCGTGTAGAGCTGCGTCCCCGTATCGGCCATCGGCGCGTTGGCGTCGGGCGCGCCGGCATGGACGACCCGCACGTCGAGGTCCTTGAATTGCGCGAGCTGCTGCGTCACTTGCGCGAGGGCGGCGTCGGCATATTGCCGGCGCTGACCGATACGCATGCTGGGCGAATCATCGACCACGACAACCGCGACGTCCTTTTGCGGCTGGCGCTGCTCTTCGACGAGCGACGGATCGAGCAGGATCAGCACCAGCATCGCCGCGGCGGCAAGCCGCCACAGCGTGCCGCGCGCGCGGCGGAACGCGCCGAAGATCAGCGCCAGAGCCGCAAGGATCGCGAAAGCGATGATCACCCACCACGGCAGCAGCGGCGAGGCCGCGATGCTGTAGCCGCCGAGGTCGAAGATACCGTTCATGATGCGACCCCGAATTCTCTAGCGCCGTCATTGCGAGGAGCGCAGCGACGAAGCAATCCAGAACGGCATGCGTGGCCCTGGATTGCTTCGCTCCGCTCGCCATGACGCGAAAAATATAACCCGGCCGTCATCATTGACCCAACCGTTCCAAAATCGCCGGCACATGCACCTGGTCGTTCTTGTAATTGCCGGTCAGCGCATACATCACGAGATTGACGCCGAAGCGATAAGCGAGCTCGCGCTGGCGCTCGCCGCCGGGCACCGCCGCATGCAGCGGCTGGTCGTCGGGGCCGACCGCCCAGGCGCCGGCGTAGTCGTTGCTGCCGACGATGACGCTGGCGACGCCATCGTTCACCGTGTCGTCGGCGGGCTCGACCCACAGCGTCCCGCCGGCCCAGCGGCCGGGAAATTCCTGCATCAGATAAAACGACTTGGTCAGCACGTGATCGGGCGGCACCGGCATCAGGGTTGGAATTTCGAGACCCGACGCGATCTGCTGCAGCCGTTGCTGCGTCGCTTGCGCCGAGAACGGCGTGCTCTCGCCCTGGTCTTGCGTGTCGAACAGGATGGTGCCGCCGGTCGAGAGGAATTTGTTGATGCGCTCGACCGCTTGCGGCGAGGGCGGCTGCTCGCCCGGCACCACCGGCCAATAGAGCAGCGGGAAGAACACCAGCTCGTCATGCTCGACATCCACCGCCATCGGCTGGCCGGCATCGACGGCGGTGCGGCGGTTGAGCACTTCGGACAAACCGGCGAGCCCCGCTTGCGATTCGGCATCGACATCGGGCACGCCGGTCTTGACATAAGCGAGGTGGAAGCCGCTCGTCGCCTTGACCGCGAAATCGTCATCGCTCGACGACGCGCCTTGCGCCAGCGCCGGGTGTGCGCTCAAGGCGAGGGCGACCAACAAGGCCGCCGCCGTGGCGCCGCGCTTGCCGCGCCGCAGCGTCCCGAACAAGCCGCGCAGCGCATAAGCGATGACGAGATCGATCAGCGCGAGGGCGAGCGCCGCCCCCAAAAGCCCGGGGCGGAAATCGACCTCGGGGCCGCGTGCATAGCTTTCCTCATCGACGCCGGGCGGCAGCGGCGGCAGCGGCTTGAAGCTCGTCACCGCCGGGGCGAGGTTGAGCGCCTGGCGCGAATCCTGCGTGCCGTAGAAGCCGGGCGGGAATTTCGCCGAGGCGAGCGCCTTGGCAAAGCCGCCGGCGGGAATGGTTGCCGCCGCCGCGGAAGCCTGTTGCAGCCGGCCGTAGCCGTCGAGCGTCTCGACCGGCGGCAGCGGCTTGTCGCTGGCCCCGGCGACGCCGGCGCTCAGCGCGACGATGCGGCGCAGCATGTTGACGAAAAGCCCCGAGATGCCGAGGGACGACCAATCAGGATCCGCCGTGGTGTGGACGAGGATCAGCCAGCCCTTGCCTTGCTTCTCGCCGGTGACGAGCGGCGTGCCGTCGGTCAAGCGCGCCCAGGTCTTGCCGCCGAGATCGATCGTCGGCTCCGCCAGCACCTGGCGCGACACCGTCACATCCTTGGGAACGTCCAGGCCCGCAAAGGGACTGGACGAATTAAACGGCGCGAGCGAGGCGGGCGTTTCCCAGGAGAGCGCGCCGCCCAAGGTGCGGCCGCCGCGGCGCAAGGTCACGGGCAAGAGATCGTCGCCGGTCTCGTCCGCGAGATGCGGCCCGGCGAAGCGCAGCACCGTGCCGCCGTTTTGCATCCATTTGACGATCTCGTCCTTCTCGGCCGGACCTGAGGGCGAGACGTCGGGCATGACCAGCACCGCGATGTCGCCTTTGAGCAGATTCTCGACGCCGCCGTCACGCAC
>DATGLO010000320.1:0-3346 GCA_035294105.1 Allostellaceae bacterium | reverse complement strand
GCCAAAGCCCAAGAGGCTGTCGATCTCGTTCTGATTGAGGACGCGCGCCGCACCGAGCGGAACATCGCCGCCGCCGCCTTCGCCCCCGGCACCATCAGCCTGCGCCGCGAATTCGGCGGCGAGCTGTTCGGCGGTTTTTTGTTCGTTTTCGTCAGCCATAACGCGCCTACTGAACCAGCATCTCCTTGAACAGCACGTCGTTCACCTTCACCGGCGCCACGGCTGCATTGACTCGCGCGAGCAATTCCTCGCGCAGGCGATAAATGCCGCCGGAGCCGCGCAAATCGTCGACCCGCAGCTCGCGCAGATAGATCTGGAAATTGTCGACGATGCGCGGCATCACCGCCTGAAGCTTCGCCGTATCTTCCTGCTTATCGAGTTCGAGGCTCACCGAGAGCTTCAAGAAGCTCGCCTTCTTGGCGCCGCCGCTGTTCAAGTTGACGAGAAAATCGGGCAGATCGAAGAAAACCAGCGGCTTCGGAGGCGGCGCCGCGGCGACCGGCGCTTTCTTGCCCAAGAAGCTGTCGAGCATGCCGGTGAAATAAAGCCCGGCGCCGGCGACCGCGAGCAGGCCGACAACGCCGCCGACAATGATGATCAGCTTCTTCTTGCCGCCGCCTTTCGGGGCTGCGCTTTCGCCCTCCGCTTGCGGGACAGCTTCGATCTCTTCGTTGACAGCTGCAGTCGCCATGACGGTATCGCTCGAAAAAAGGGTTGCGGAGCTTCGATAAGTCCAAGGCTGACGATAGCGACGGTGTGGTTAACAACTGGTTGAAGCAGGCCGGCCAGGCGGCAGATTTTTCCCGGCAAGACCGGCCAAATGCGTCCCGGCGCGCGGAACGCGGGGCGCTAAGCCTTTGACAACGCGGGATTCCGCTGTTGGCACGCGCAATGCAACGGCAAGGCCGGATTAACCAACACGTCGCTTCCCGGTTTCGTTATGGAAAACTCGACCTACATCGCCCTGTCCGGCCAGAACGCTCGCGAACGTCAGATGGACGTGCTCGCGAACAATATCGCCAACCTTTCGACGCCCGGCTTCAAGGCCGAGCAGACGATGTTCCAGGAGTATCTGAGCAAGGCTCCAAATGGCGGCGATCCGAGCTCCTATGTCGAGATCGCCGGCAATTCGCGCGATATGAGCCAAGGTCCGCTGACCCATACCGGCAACCCTCTCGATATCGCCCTGAACGGTCCGGGCTTTTTCAGCGTCAGCACGCCGAACGGCACCGAATACACCCGCAACGGCCATCTCCAGCTCGACCCGCAGGGTGAGCTCGTGACCTCGTCCGGCTTCGTCGTCCAGAGCGAGAACGGCTCGCCGATCGTCATTCCGACCGGCGCCGGCCAGATCACCATCGGCAGCGACGGCACCGTGTCGACGCGCCAAGGCACGATCGCGAAAGTCGGGGTGGTGAACTTCGACGATCCGCAATCGCTTAGCGAAGACCAGGGCGGGCTCTTCACCACGACCCAGACCGCGACCCCGATCACGACGACCCAAGTCGAGCAAGGCACGATCGAGGAATCGAACGTGCAGCCGATCCTTGAAATGACCAAGCTCATGACCGTGTCGCGCGACATCGGCACCGCCAAGAGCTTCGCCGACGGCGAGCACAATCGCTTGAAGAATGCGATCGATCGCCTCGGCAAAACCATCTAGCGTTCACGGAAGGAAACGCGTTATGCGCTCGCTCTCCATCGCCGCGACCGGCATGCTGGCCCAGCAGCTGAACGTCGAGGTCATCTCCAACAACATCGCGAACCTCAACACCAACGCCTTCAAGGCGCAGCGCGCCGATTTCCAGGACCTGCTCTATCAGGACGAGCGCGCGGTCGGCACCAATTCTTCGGATACCGGGACGACCGTCCCGGTCGGCGTGCAGATCGGCACCGGCGTGAAGGCGGCGGCGGTTTATCGCCTCACCCAGGAAGGCAGCCTCACCAACACCTCGAACCCGCTCGACCTCGCGATCCAGGGCCACGGCTATTTCCAGGTGCTGATGCCCGACGGCTCGACCGCTTACACCCGCGACGGATCGCTGCAATTGAGCTCGACCGGCCAGCTCGTCACGGCCGACGGCTATACCATCCAACCCGCGATCACCATTCCGCAGAACACGACGGCGATCACCATCAACGCGAATGGCCAGGTGCTGGCGCAGGTCGCCGGCCAGACGACGCCGCAGACCGTCGGCCAGATCGAGCTCGCCAATTTCCCCAACGAAGCCGGCCTCGCGCTCCAGGGCAGCAATCTCCTGACCGAGACGCCCGCCTCCGGCGCCGCAACGACCGGCAATCCCGGCACCACCGCTTTCGGCACCATCCAGCAGGGCTTCATCGAGACGTCCAACGTCAACATCGTCTCGGAGATCACCAACCTCATCTCGGCGCAGCGCGCTTATGAGATGAATTCGAAGGTCATCCAGACCTCCGACCAGATGATGTCGACGCTCAACCAGATCCAGTAACGCGTGACAGCCGTGATGGAAGTTATGATGCGCCGCGTTCTCATCCTCGCCGCCGCGCTCGCCGCCGCCCTGCCCGGCCCGGCCTTCGCCGATCCGATGCTGCAGCCCAATGTCAAGATCATGGGCGACACGATCCATATCGGCGATCTCTTCAGCGGCGCGGGCGCCCACGCCAATGACCCGGTCGCGCCCGCCCCCGCGCCCGGCACCCGCGTCACCTACAACGCCGCCTGGCTCGGCGCTGTCGCGCGCGAGCATCACGTCAACTGGACGCCGAGCTCCGATTACGATCAGGCGAGCGTCGAGCGCGCGACCCGCATCATCGACGCCGATACGGTGGCACAGCGCCTCCTGCAAAAAGTCGCGCCGACCGCGCAAAGCGGCGATGCCACCATCCAGCTCGATAATCCCGGGCTGCGCTTCATCGTTCCGGCCGAGGCGTCCGATGCGATGGCGATCGACGGTCTCACGATCGATCCGAGCAGCGGCCGGTTTTCGGTTTTCGTCACCGCCCCGCCCAACGCCGCCAACGCGCAGCGCCAGCGGGTCAGCGGCCGCGTCGTTTATCAGATGACGATCGCGGTACCGAGCCACGGCATGGCGATCGGCGACGTGTTCGGCGCCGGCGATGTCACCGAGATCAAGCTGCCGCGCGATCGCATCTCGCCCGACGCGATCACCTCGGCGACAGCCCTCATCGGCAAGGCGACGCGCCGCATCCTCGCCGCGAACGAGATCGTGCGCGCCGGCGATATCGAGGAGCCGGTTGTCGTCCATAAAGGCGACCTCGTCACCATCGCGCTCGAGACCGGAACGATGCAGCTCACCGCGCAGGGCAAGGCGCTCGACGACGGCGCGATGGGCGCGAGCATCCG
>DATGLO010000319.1:0-4216 GCA_035294105.1 Allostellaceae bacterium | reverse complement strand
TGATCGAAAAGAAGATCGGCACGCGCGACATGCTGGAGAACCGGCCCTGGGCGGCGCGCGATCCGAACGGCCGCATCAACGAAGCGAGCATGCTCGACATCCAGGATTGGTTCTATAACGATGGCCTGATCAAACAAAAGTTTCCCATCGGCCGCCTGATCGATTCGAGCTATGCCGATGAGGCAGCCCAGGAGTTGGGGCCGTTCGAGCTTATCAACAAGAGCAGCCAGCTTCCTGGCTGCCGCTAACGAGGAGTGCACAAGATGGGTCTCGCACCGTATTCGCCGGCACGACGCGTCGTCACCGGCCACGACAAGACCGGCAAGGCGGTCGTCCTCATCGACGACAACACGCCCTATACCGCCCGCCGGGACGAGAAGACGCTGCAGCAGCGGCTTTGGGTCACCGACAAGTTCCCGGTCGACATGTCGGGCGACAAGGATCGCGGCGCCATCGAAGTGCGCATCGCGCCGCCGCCCGGCGGCACGATCATCCGCTATCTCGACATTCCGCCGGAGGATCCCGAAGCGGTGAAGAAGCTGCCGAACGATCACATGGCGAAGATGATCGGCGATCAGCACCACATGCCGCCGGGCGTTCGCCCGCCGCGCCATCCGAGCATGCACCGCACGCGCACGCTCGATTATGCGATCGTGCTTTCGGGCGAAATCGACATGCTCCTCGACGACACCGAGGTGCATCTGAAGGCCGGCGACGTGTTGGTGCAGCAGGCGACAAACCATGCCTGGGTCAATCGCGGCAAGGAGCCGTGCCGGATCTGCTTCGTGCTGATCGACGGCGCGGACCCGCTGGTGAAATAAGGACGAGGCATCGCGAAAGCATGGCGACGGAGCCCGCACGCAAAGGCGCGAAGATCGAGATTGCGGGGTTGCGCAAGCTCTTCGAGACCCCGCGCGGCTCCGTCGAAGCCATAGCGGGGATCGACCTCAGCATCGCGCCCGGCGAGTTCTTCTGCATTGTCGGCCCGTCGGGTTGCGGCAAGTCGACCTTGCTGCGCATCCTTGCCGGGCTCGAAAAGCAAAGCGCGGGCACCATCGTGGTCGACAGCGCCGGCTGGGCGGTCGAGAACGCGATGGTGTTCCAGGAAAGCGGGCTCTTTCCCTGGATGTCGGTCGAGGAGAATGTCGGCTTCGGCCTGATGACTCGCGGCGTGCCGGCGCAAGAACGCGCGCAGCGCGTCGAGGCGGCGATGCGCCTCGTGGGCCTCAGCCGTTTTCGCCGCCATTTCCCCAACCAGCTTTCGGGCGGCATGCGGCAGCGCGGCGCGATCGCCCGCGCTTTCGTCACCGATCCGGCGGTGCTCTATATGGACGAGCCTTTCGCCGCGCTCGATGCGCAGAACCGCACGATCTTGCAGGAAGAGCTGGTGCGGCTCTGGGAGACGACAGGCAAGACCGTCGTCTATATCACCCATTCGATCGACGAGGCGCTGTTCCTCGGCGATCGCACCGCGATCATGACCGCGCATCCCGGGCGCATCAAAGAGATCGTCGACGTGCCGTTCCCGCATCCGCGCAATCTGATGGAGTTGTCGGTGACGCCGCTCTTCGGCGAGCTCAAACTCAAAATCTGGCGCGTGCTCGAGGACGAGGTCAATCGCGCGCGCGCAAGCGAGGACGGTGGCGCATGAGCGCGGTTGAAGGCGGCGCCGAAGCGCGGCGCCAGCTTCGCCAGGAGCGATTGCTCTACCTCTTGTCGCCGATCGGGCTGTTGATCCTGTGGCAGCTCGCAATCATGGCCGGACTGGGCGATCGTCGCTTCATGCCCGCGCCCAGCGACATCGCCGAGCGCTTCTGGCTGCTCTGCGCCTCGGGCGAGCTGCCTTGGGATACGGCAGTCACGTTGTGGCGCATCGTCGCCGGCTTCCTCGTCGGCGCGATTCCGGGCGTGGTGCTCGGTCTCGGCATGGCGATGTGGCGGAGCGTCAGGATCATCGTCGATCCGCTGATCGCGGCGCTCTTCCCGATCCCGAAACTCGCCTTGATGCCGCTGTTTCTCTTGGCCTTCGGCTTCGGCGAGACCTCGAAGGTCGTGGTGGTCGCGACCGGCGCGTTTTTCCCGGTCATCGTCAACGCCTATGCCGGCGCCGCCAATATCGAGAAGATTTATATCGACGTCGCGCGCAATTACGGCGCCAGCCCGCAGATCATGTTCTCACGCGTCGTCCTCTACGGCGCGCTGCCGCTGATCTTCGCGGGGCTCCGGGTCGCGCTCGCGATCTCCTTTATCATCGCGACCGCCGCCGAATTCGTCGCGGCGAAGAGCGGCATCGGCTATCTTATCTGGTCGTCCTGGGAGCTCTTGCAGGTCGACGCGATGTTCGTCGGGATCGTCACCATCGGCCTTCTCGGCGTCATCACCTCGACGCTGTTTTTGGAGCTCGAACGCAAAGTCATTCCATGGAAGGCGCCATGAAAAAACTCGCGCTCTCGGCTGTTCTCCTCGCCACGCTCGGGCTGTACGGCTGCAGCTGGTTCACCTTATCGGATAAATACGGCAACACCTATGGCGGCTTCTTCGATCACGGCGGCCAATACGGCTGGCAGATGGCGACCTGCGAAGCCGATCCCGGTCTCGCCGAGGCCGCGGCGCCCGACCGCAAGCGTTGGATGGCATGCTGTATGTGGCGCCACGGCGTGCCGATCGACAATTCGACCGGCTGCGCCGCGCCGCCTTACTTTAACGGCTAGAGCGAGGCCGCCCGATGCAGCGCAGCGCCGACCGCATCCTGACGACGCATACCGGCAGCCTGCCGCGCCCGAAGCCGCTGGCCGAGCTGCTGATGGCGAAAGATCGGGGCGACAGCTACGACGCCGCGGCGCTCGCCGACGCCGTGCGCGCCGCCGTCGACGAGGTGGTGCGTCGCCAGGCCGAGCTCGGCATCGATATTCTCGACGACGGCGAGATGTCGAAGCCCGGCTATTCGACCTATATCGCCGACCGCTTGACCGGCTTTTCCGGCCATGCGCCGCGCAAGCCGCCGCTCGACACGGCAGCCTATCCCGAATTCAGCGCGGCGATGACGCGCATGACGGGGCCGCAGACTTTGCGCCGCTCGACCTGCGTAGGGCCGGTCGCGTTGCGCGATCGCGCGCCGCTCGATGACGATATCGCCAATCTGCGGGCCGCGCTCGATAAGGCCGAAGCGAGCGAGGCCTTCATGACCTCGGCCTCGCCCGGCCTCGTCACCGCATTCCAGCCCAACAGCTTCTACCCATCGCACGAAGCCTATCTCGAAGCCATTGCCGCGGCGATGGAGCCGGAATACGAAGCGATCTACCGCGCCGGCTTCACGCTGCAGCTCGATTGCCCCGACCTCGCGATGGCGCGCCATACCGGCTTTCAGGATTTGAGCGAAGACGAATTCTTGCGGCGCGCGCGACAGCATGTCGACGTGCTGAACCACGCCGTGCGCAACATCCCTGCCGAAGCGATGCGCCTCCATATCTGCTGGGGCAATTACGAAGGTCCGCACGATCACGATATCGCGCTCGAAAAGGTCGCGCCGATCCTCTTGAAGGCCAAGCCGGCGGCGCTCGTCATCGAAGCCGCCAATCCGCGCCACGAGCATGAATGGTCGTTGTGGCGCGACGTGAAGCTGCCCGAGGACAAGCTGCTGATCGCCGGCGTCATCGACACCTCCACCAATTACGTCGAACATCCCCAACTCGTCGCCGAGCGGCTCGAGCGCTTCGCCGATGTCGTCGGGCGCGAGCGCGTCATTGCCGGCACCGATTGCGGCTTCGGCACCTTCGCCGGCTACGGCAAGATCGATCCGGCGATCGCCTTCAAGAAGCTCGCGGCGATGGTCGAAGGCGCAGCGCTCGCCTCGAAACGGCTCTGGGCGAAGGCGAAGCCGAAGAAAGCGGCTGGTGCGGCATCGCGGCGTACCCGAGCTGTTACGAAGAAGAAGAACGCTGCCCGCGAACGCGTGAAAGCAAAACGGCGGCGCGGGCGGCGATAGGCTGCGGTTTCATCCTCCGCCCTTCGACAAGCGGAACCGCGCCTCGAGCGAAGGCGTCCCGTCGCAGAGCACCTTGCCGGTCTCGATCAGCTCGACGAGCTGCGCATAGGTCGAGCGGCCGGCCGCGGCGGTGAGCTTCGGATCGAGCCCGGCATAAACGCGCGCGACGATCGCCGGGATGGTGTCATCGCCGGCCGCCAGCGCGCGCATGATCTCGGCGGCGCGTTCCTG
>DATGLO010000318.1:0-3974 GCA_035294105.1 Allostellaceae bacterium | reverse complement strand
TGACCGCGGCCAAGCTCGCGACGCGCGACGTCCTCGCCGGCAAGCGGGTGCGCCTCATCACCACCGATCTCGCCCGCGCCGGCGGCGTCGCGCAGCTCGAAGGCTTCGCAAAGATCCTCGGCATTCCGCTCGCCAGCGCCGACGGGCCGGCGGCGCTCGGCTCTCTGGTGACGCTCGCCGATCCCAAAGAGCGGCTGATCATCGACACCGCCGGAATCAACCCGTTCAACACCGCCGACCGACGCGACGTCGCGGCCATGATCGGCGCATCGCAAGCCGAGCCAATCCTCGTTTTCGCCGCCGGCGCCGATGCCGGCGACGGCGCGGAACGGGCGCAGATCTTCGCCGATCTCGGCTGCACGCGCGCGATCGTCACCCAGCTCGATGCCACGCGCCGGCTTGGCAGCCTTTTGACAGCGCTGGCCGAAGCGAATCTCGCGGTCGCCGAAGCAGGCATCGCCCCCGATATCGCCGACGGTCTGGTGCCGTTCACCGCCGCCTTCCTCGCGCACCTGCTCTTGCCGAAAGGATCGCCATGACCAACCTCGCCGAGGCCGATTCTTCCGCGCCTCTAGCGCGCGCAGCCAGGCGCAACGTCATCGCGGTTGCCTCGGGCAAAGGCGGCGTCGGCAAGACCTGGTTCGCCATTACCCTCGCCCATGCGCTCGCCCAGGCCGGCCGCAAGACCTTGCTGTTCGACGGCGATCTCGGCCTCGCGAATGTCGACGTCCAGCTTGGCCTCAAGACCAATGGCGATGTCGCCAGCGTGATCGATGGCCAGGCCAAGCTGGCCGAAGTGGTGACGCCCTTCGACGGCGGGGCCTCACGCAACGGTTTCGACATCATCGCCGGGCGGTCCGGATCGGATAAGCTCGCCAATTTAGGCGCGGCCAAAGTCGTCACCTTGCGCAACGAGCTGCAAAGCTTTGCGCGCAATTACGATTGGGTGGTGCTCGATCTCGGCGCCGGCATCGAGCGCACCGTACGGCTGATGGCGGCGAATTCGCGCGCCTGCCTCGTCGTCACCACCGACGAGCCGACGGCGATCACCGACGCTTACGCTTATATCAAGATCACGGCGCTCGAGCGGCTGCCCGAAGGCATTCGCGTCGTCATCAACATGGCTTCGAGCGTCGACGAGGGACAACGCACCTATGCGACCTTGCTCCGCGCTTGCCGCGAATTCCTGAAGATCGAGCCGCCCTTCGCCGGCGTCGTCCGCCGCGACGACGCCGTGAAGGACGCGATCCGCCGCCAGTCCTCGATCATGAAGCGTAATCCCAATGCCGAGGCGGCGCGCGACGTCGAGCAGATCGCGCGCCAGCTCGACCGCGACCTGCGGAGCTGGTAATGGCCGATTCCGTCGGCATGGGCGCACCGATCACGCCGGCTTCGGCGGTCGATCACCGCATCTATGCGGGCAACGCGGTGACGCCGGCGCAAGCGCGCGGCGATCAGGGCGCCAATCGTTCGGCGCCCAGCGAGGAACCGACGCAACTTGCGCTCGGCACCGTCATCGAAGCCGTGGTGCGTATGCCGGCCGGCAACGGTCCGAGCGCTGGCACGCAATTATTGCTGCGCATCGTCGCGCCGATCGCGCAAGCGACGGATTTGGTGACCGGAACGGTCGTCGACGCCGCCGGCAACGAGACGTTGGTCGCGACGCCGATCGGCTTGCTCGCGCTGCAGCGCCGCCTCGCCTTGCCGCCCGGAACCGCGATCGCCTTCGTGGTCATCGACACGGTCGTCCCGGCGGCCGACACCGCTCTCGCGCCGGCGCGCAGCGGCGGCTGGCTCGCGCTCGAAGAAGCGCTGTTCGCGCTGCTCTCCGCGTCGCCGGCGCAGGCGGATCAGCTGCGCGCCGAACTCACGCCGCAATCGGGGCCGGAGCTCGCCGGGACGCTGCTCTTCTTTCTCGGCGCGCTCTATCGCGGCAACTGGCCGGGACCGGCGATGACCGCCGCGCTGAACGAGGCCGGTCAGGCCAAGCTTGCGAAACGCCTCGGCGAAGACGTCGCCGCCTTGCGCCGGCTCGGCGAAGATCAAACGACCGGCGAATGGCAGGTGCTGACGCTGCCGCTTCTGCTCGGCAATTTCCCGCTCGCGATCCGGCTTTACCTGCAGCGCCGCCGCGCCAGCGCGAAAGAGGGCATCCGCTTTGCCATCGAGGCCGAGCTGAGCCGGCTCGGTCCCATACAGCTCGATTGCCTTCTGCGCGACAATCGCCTCATCCTCGTGCTGCGCAGCCATCGCGCGCTCAGCCCCGAATTGCGCCAGGAGATGCGCGACGTCTTTCGCCGCGCGATCGCGCGCTCGGGCCTCAGCGGCGATCTCAGCTTCGCGACCGCCGCGACTTTCCTCGTCAGCCCGCTCGACCGGATGCGCGGGCACATCAAGATCACGGCTTGAGTCCCTGTTAGAGGCGCGCAACCGTCGCGACACCGGCCGCGGTCATCCAGCCTGTCACCCTTGTTTGGAACGGCGGATTAGGGTCATGAAGCCGGGCCCGAGGCGGGCGGCCCCGAAGCACCCGGTGCAATCGGCTTGCGCGGATCATTTCGTCTTGCGGCGGAAGCCGTCGACCGCCACTTCGTCGAGCTCTTGCTGGCGGAGCCGCTCGAGACCGCGATGCTTGGCGAGCAGCCGGTTCGCGGCGGCGATCTCGTAACGTTTCACCTCGGCGAAAGCATCGGCCAGCTCGGCGCGCGCCTGCACGATCTGCTGCTCGGTCTCCTCGACCGACTTCATCAACTTGTTGCGGCGATCGATCAGCCCGCGCGCATAGCCGCTATAGGCGTAATTCGCCTCGTGCGAGTCCTCGGCGACCTGCTGCTCCGACACTTCTTCCTCGTCAAGCCGTTGCAGTTCGCCGCGCAGCTTTGCGGCAAGGCTCTCGAACTCGGCGACCTTGCGGCGCTGCTCGTCGAGCTGCCAGCGGTGCAGCTTGATCAGCGTGTCGAGCGAGCTCATGGCGTCGTCGTCAGCAGGTCCTTGAGCGCCGCATAGCCGCTCGCGAAGTCGGTACGCTCATCCTTGCGCTGGCTAAGGAACGCTTCGATCGCCGGATAGAAGCGTATCGCCTCGTCGACCTTGGGGTCGCTGCCGCGGCGATAGGCGCCGAGGCGGATCAGCTCGGCCATGTCCTCGTAGACGGCGATGTGGCCGCGCGCCACGGCGATGAGCTGAGCCTCTTCCTCGCTGTTGCATTGCGGCATCATGCGCGAGATCGAGCGCAGCAGGTTGATGGCCGGGTAGCGCCCGCGTTCGGCGATCGCGCGATCGAGGACGACGTGACCGTCGAGGATCGAGCGCACCGCATCGGCAATCGGCTCGTTGGTGTCGTCGCCATCGACCAGCACCGAGAACAAGCCGGTGATGCTGCCCTTGCCCGTGCCGGGACCCGCGCGCTCCAAGAGCTTCGGCAGCTCGGCGAAAACGGTGGGCGTATAGCCTTTGGTGGTCGGCGGCTCGCCGGCGGCGAGGCCGATCTCGCGCTGCGCCGTTGCAAAGCGCGTCACGCTATCGATGAGGCAGAGAACGTCGTTGTCGCGATCGCGCAGGAACTCCGCCATCGCAAGCGTCAGATAGGCCGCCTGGCGGCGCATCAACGGCGATTCATCCGAGGTCGAGACCACGACGATGCTGCGCATCAAGCCTTCTTCGCCGAGGTCGTCGGCGATGAATTCCTGGACCTCGCGGCCGCGCTCGCCGACGAGGCCGATCACCGAGAGATCGGCGGCGGTGTTGCGCGCGAACATCGACATCAAGGTCGATTTGCCGACGCCCGAGCCGGCGAAGATGCCCATGCGCTGGCCGCGGCAGCAGGTCAGGAAGGTATTAATGGCCCGGACGCCGAGATCGACCTTGCCTTGCACGCGCTGGCGGGCATGCGCCGGCGGCGGCGCAGCGCGCAGCGGATAGGCGACACGGCCTTGCAGCAGCGGTCCTTTCCCGTCGACCGGCTCGCCCATCGC
>DATGLO010000317.1:0-3197 GCA_035294105.1 Allostellaceae bacterium | reverse complement strand
CGGCGATCGCGCCGCCGTTATCGCGAAATACGCGTGCTGGTTCGCCGACCAGCACCAGCTCTTGCGCGCGCTCGACGAGCTGCGCGGTCGCGATCTCGTCTGCTTCTGCGCGCCGCTGCCATGCCACGGCGATCTGTTGCTTCGGCTCGCGAACGCGACCCGCGAAGCGCGCATCGCGTGGTGGCGCGGCGTGAAGGCGGCGGCGTGACGAGAGGGAGAGTTCGGCCGGGAAGGGTTTGAGCCGACGCGGTCCAGAGAGAGCGCCGGCCGGCTCACCCGTGTCCCGCTCTCCCGAGGTCACTTTCCATGTCACATCCTTCCGTCGCGACGACCGCGCCAGCGGCTGCTCCGATCCCGTGCGACCCCGCGAACGCTCCCGCGTCACGCCTTGCCGAGGCCGCACGCCTCCTTCTTTCCCATCTTGAGCAAGGCCGCCGCGTCGATGCCGCCGTCCTGCGCGCGGAGATGGAGCAAGCCTTCGGCGCCTCCGATTCTTCCGGCGCGTGGGACTGGAAGACGGCCTACAACGCCTGCGAGGCGGCGACCGTCCTGTTCTTGCGCAAATACGGCAAGCCGCTTTTCCGCAAAGCCGGTTCTCCGGCGGCGGCACTGCCGCAGTTTGCCAAGGTCGCGACTCTTCTACCCACGCACACTCGACGCTCCGAGGAGAGCCAAGCCCTCCAGCAGTTCTCGACGCCGATCCCGCTCGGCCTCGCCGCGCTCTGCGCCGCCGCCATCGTACCCGGCGACCGCGTGCTGGAGCCCTCTGCCGGCACCGGCCTTCTCGCCATTCTGGCGGAGATCGCCGGTGGGGCGCCTATCCTCAACGAGCTGGCGGAATCTCGCGCCGATCTGCTCGCCCATCTCTTTCCGAATTCAGCGGTGACCCGCTTCGATGCGGCGCAGATCGACGATTACCTCGATCGTGCCGTCACGCCGACCGTCGTACTAATGAACCCGCCATTCTCGGCGATGGCGAATGTCGACCGACGCATGGCCGACGCCGCCTATCGCCATGTTGCCTCGGCGCTGGCACGTCTCGCCGAGGGCGGCCGGCTGGTCGCGATCACCGGCGCCAATTTCGGCCCCGAGATGCCGACCTGGCGCGACGCCTTCACCCGTCTGCAGGAGCGCGGCAGCGTCGCCTTCACCGCGGCCATCGACGGCGCAGTGTACGCCAAGCATGGCACGACCACCGAGACGCGCCTCACCGTCATCGACAAGATGCCCGCGTCTGACACGGCGCAGCTTCCGCCTTCCGCCGGTGTCGCGCCTGACGTGGCGACGCTGCTCGGCTGGATCAGCGAGCGAGTCCCACCGCGCCGCCCGCTCGCCGCGCAGACGGCCGGCGGTCTCGCAGTGCCGAGAACCGTTCGCGGCTATCTCGTGCGCACCGCTTCGCGGCAGACGGCCGCCGCGATCGTAGAGCCGGAAGGCGTCGAACTCGCCTACGACACAGTCGAGTGGACACCTCCCGAGGGCAGCCGTCTCACGGACGCGCTTTATGAGGAATACGGATTGCAGTCGATCCGTATTCACGGCTCTCAGGCGCATCCGACGAAGCTCGTCCAGTCCGCGGCAATGGCCTCGGTCGCGCCGCCGAAGCCCTCCTATCGACCGCATCTTCCGGCGAAGCTCATCACCGACGGCGTGCTGTCCGATGCCCAGCTTGAAAGCGTGATCTACGCCGGCGAGGCCCATGCCGATTTTCTCGCCGGGTCGTGGACGGTCGATGAGACCTTCGACGTCGTTACCGCCGCGCGCGATGACGCGGAGAACGCCGTCCGCTTTCGTCGTGGCTGGTTTCTCGGTGATGGCACCGGCGCCGGCAAGGGCCGCCAGGTCGCCGGCATCCTGCTCGACAACTGGCTGAAGGGCCGGCGGCGCGCCGTCTGGATCAGCAAGTCCGACAAGCTGATCGAGGACGCCCAGCGCGACTGGTCGGCGCTCGGCCTGGAGCGGCTCCTCGTGACGCCGCTCTCCCGCTTCCGCCAGGGCACATCGATCCGGCTTTGCCAAGGCATCCTATTTGCGACCTACGCCACGCTGCGCACCGACGAGCGCGGCGAAAAGCTTTCGCGCGTCCGGCAGATCGTCGAATGGTTGGGCTCCGATTTCGACGGAGTGATCATTTTCGACGAATCCCACGCCATGCAGAACGCCGTCGGCGGCAAGGGCGAGCGCGGCGAGCAGGCGCCGTCGCAGCAGGGACGCGCGGGCCTCCGGCTCCAGCACGCCCTGCCGAACGCCCGCGTCGTCTACGTCTCCGCGACCGGCGCCACGACCGTCCACAATCTCGCTTATGCACAGCGGCTTGGCTTGTGGGGCGGCGAAGACTTCCCGTTCGCTACGCGCGCCGAATTCGTCGAAGCGATCGAGGACGGTGGCGTCGCCGCGATGGAGGTGCTGGCGCGTGACTTGAAGGCGCTCGGCCTCTATGCCGCCCGCTCGCTCTCCTACGAAGGCGTCGAGTACGAGCTGGTGGAACACCAGCTCACGCCGGAGCAGATCCGCATCTATGACGCCTACGCCGGCGCCTTCTCGATCATCCACAACAACCTCGACGCGGCGATGCGTGCCGCGAACATCACCGGCGAGACAGGCACGCTGAACGCGCAGGCGAAGTCCGCCGCGCGCTCCGCTTTCGAGAGCGCCAAGCAGCGCTTCTTCGGTCATCTGCTGACCTCGATGAAGACGCCCTCGCTGATCCGCTCGATGGACCGCGATCTCGAGTCTGGTCATGCCGCCGTCATCCAGCTCGTCTCGACCGGCGAGGCGCTGATGGAGCGCCGGCTCGCGGAAATCCCGACCGAGGACTGGGACGACGTCCAAGTCGACATCACGCCGCGCGAGTACGTGCTCGACTATCTCGCCCATTCCTTCCCGGTCCAGCTCTATGAGCCGTTTACCGACAGCGAGGGCAATCTCTCGTCCCGGCCCGTCTATCGCGACGGTCAGCCGGTCGAGAGCCGTGAGGCGGTCGCGCGTCGCGACCGGTTGATCGAGAAGCTCGCTTCGCTCCCGCCCGTACCCGGCGCGCTCGACCAGATCGTCCAGCGCTTCGGCACCGACATGGTGGCCGAGGTCACTGGCCGCTCGCGCCGTGTCATCCGCAATGGGGATCGGCTCCAGGTCGAAAATCGCGCCGCTTCAGCGAACCTCGCCGAAACCGCCGCTTTCATGGATGACGCCAAGCG
>DATGLO010000316.1:0-2394 GCA_035294105.1 Allostellaceae bacterium | reverse complement strand
GTCACCGGCGCAAGCCGCGGCATCGGCCTCGGTATCGCCAAGGCGCTCGCCGTCTCGGGCTTTCAGGTGATCGCAGTCGCGCGCAAAGAAGGCGAACAGCTGGCGGCGTTGCGCGCGCAATTGCCGAAGGATGGGGGCGCGTTGCACTTCCAGCCTTTCGATCTCGGCCATATCGAAGGCATCGCCGGATTCGTGAAAGGCCTGACGCGCGACTTCGGCCCGTTTTTCGGCCTCGTCAACAACGCCGCGCTCGGCACCTCCGGCATTCTAGCGAACATGCCGGATGCCGCGATCGACCAGCTCGTGCGGCTCAACGTCACGTCGCCGATCACCCTGACAAAATATCTTGTGCGCTCGATGATGACCGGCGCCGATGGCAAAGGCGGGGGCGGGCGCGTGGTGAACATCTCGTCGATCGTCAGCAAGACCGGGTATAGCGGCCTATCCGTCTACAGCGCGACCAAGGCCTCCTTGATTGGCTTTACCCGCTCGCTGGCGCGCGAGCTCGGGCCGCTCGGCATTACCGTCAACGCGATCGAACCGGGCTTCGTCGCGACCGAGATGACGCAGGAGATGAGCGAGGGCCAGCGCGCGCAAATCGCGCGGCGCAGCGCCCTGAAACGCATGCCCGAGATTGCCGATATCGCCAACGCGGTCGATTATCTTTTCAGCGAGAAGGCGAGGAATATCACCGGCACCAGCGTCACAATCGACGCCGGCAACACGGCCTGAGCGAGGCTAGACGCGCTTTTTTCCGCTTTCGATGGCCGCGACGAGCGCGGCGTCGCATTTGACGAAACGCCGCGCCGCGCGCTCGTTGAACCAGATCGGGTCCTCCGAGGCAGCAAAGCTTTCTTTCGCAAGCCGCGCGCTCGTCAGCTTGAACGTTCCGGTAAAATCGAGGCCGCCGCAAACGCGCAGGAACAGCGGTTGGGCATAGTGTGGCAGTCGCGCATCGAGGTGCAGCCAAAGCGCGTTGAGATCGAGCTCTTTGTCCGCGACGATCGCGGCCATGCCGGCCCGGCCTTCATGGCCGGGAACCTTGACGCCGTAGACCACGGCCTCGCTCACCCCCGGGCAAGCGCGCAGCACGCCGGCGACCTCCGTCGTCGCGACATTCTCGCCTTTCCAGCGGAAAGTGTCGCCGATCCGGTCGACGAAATAGAAATAGCCGGCGGCGTCCTTGCGCATTAGGTCGCCGGTACGGAACCAGCGATCGCCGGGGGCGAAAACATCACTCAGCACCTTGCGCTCGCTCGCCGCGGCATCGGTGTAGCCGTCGAAATTTCGCGCCGGCGAATCCGACGACGCCACGATCCGGCCCAGCGCTTCGCCGATCTCGTCGGGGCCGCAAGCGATACAGCGGCCTTCCGCATCGCGGAGCGGCGCGCCGGTCTCGGCATCGACCCGGATCAGTGCGACGGGAAAGCGTTGCGCGAGGAAAGGCGGCACGCGACCGATCGCGCCGGGTTTGCCCTCGCAATTGTAAAGCGACACGCTGCCTTCGGTGGCGGCATAGAATTCGAGGATCTGCGGCACGGCGAAGCGCTCGACGAAGCTCATCCACACGTCGCCCTGCAGGCCGTTGCCGCAGGCGAGCCGCAAGCGATGCGCGCGCTCGCGCGGATGTGCCGGGCTTGCGTTGAGATAGCGGCACAACTCGCCGATATATTGAAAAATCGTGCAGCCGCCGTCGACGACGTCGTCCCAGAAACGGCTCGCCGAGAAGCGTACGCGGATCAGTACCGAGCCGCCGCTGACGAGCATGGCGCCGATCGCCACGACACCGCCGGTCGAGTGATAAAGCGGCAGGCAATCGTAAAGCCGGTCCTCGGGCCGCGCCGCCATCATGCCGGCGAACCAGTGGCTCCATTCGACGATGCGGCCATGGGTGACGCGTGCCGCTTTCGGCGCGCCGGTCGTGCCTGAGGTGTAGATAAGGAGCGCAATATCCTTGACCGAGGGCGGCGGGCACTCGGCGGGCGATAGCGGCGCCTCGCTGTAATGCGCGATTGCCGTTTCGAAGCTCGGCCAATCCTCGCGTGCGGCGTCCGCGCCGCAAACCCAGATCCGGATGCCGGGCGCGAGCTGGTCGACAACGGCTTCGAGCGCGGGCAACAGCGCCTGCGCCACGATGATCTGGGTGGCCTTGGCGATCCGAATGCTGTGCAGCAAGGCATCGCCGCTGTGGTTGGTATTGATGAGAGCGGCGACGCGGCCGGCGCGGGTGAGGCCGAGCCAGGTCGCGACATAGTCCGGGCAATTGGGCATGAGCAGCGCAACGGCGCTTTCAGGCGCGACGCTTTGGCCGGCGGTCCAGCGGGCGATCCGGTTGGCGCGCGCCGCGAGGCCACGGTAGCTCAAAGCCGGCCCTTCGCCTAAAAGCGCGGGCCG
>DATGLO010000315.1:0-3792 GCA_035294105.1 Allostellaceae bacterium | reverse complement strand
GCCGTCGGGCAAATCCTCTTCCTTGAGGCCCGGGAAGAATTTCGCCACTTCGGCGGCAGTCTCCTTGTGGCGGCGATATTCGATATGCGGCTCGTAGCCCGGCGGGTCAGAGGGCACGTCGTTTTCGAGATGCATCGAGAGATCGACGAGCTTGCGCGGCATGGCCCACCTCATTCCTTCGCTGCTCCGATCATATTAGACTGCGCGCCCATGAAAAAGAGCCGCTCATGATTTATCGCGCGGAGGAAAGGAATATCCGATTGCTGCTGGCGGGCGATGCCATGCCGGCGCGGAGCCTCAAGCCTTTCGACGAACCGCCATACCGGGCGCTGCTCGATCTTGTCCGCAGCGCCGATGCCGCTTTCGCCAATCTCGAAACGACGGTGCGCGAGCCAAACGAGGGCACGCCGAACCTGACGCAAGGCACGCCGATGTCGACGCCGCCGGCGCTCGTCGGCGAGCTGCAATGGATGGGCTTCGGCCTCGTCTCCTGCGCCAACAATCACGCGACCGATTACGGCGACGATGGCTTGCTGGCGATGCTGGCGCATTTGCGCCGCGCGGGGCTTGCTCATGCCGGCGCCGGCGCCAATCTCGCCGAGGCGCGGAAGCCGGCTTATCTCGACACCGCCGCCGGCCGCGTCGCACTGATCGCGGCGACGACCTTTTATCCGCATTGGACGCGCGCCGCCGATCAGCGGCCCGACGCGCTCGGCCGGCCGGGTGTCAACCCGGTCGATTTCGCGATCAGCTACACGGTCGATGACGCGACTTTCGCGGCGCTCAAGAAAGCCAGCGACGGTCTCGGCCTCACCCAGGCGCGCACGCGCCAGCGCGCGATGTTCTTCAGCGCCGCTGAAGCGCCGGAAGACGGTGCCGATGCGCTGACCTTTCTCGGTCAGCGTTTTGGGCGCGGCAAAAGCTTTTCCATCGCGACCAAGGCCAAGGCATCGGATGTCGAAGCCAACCTGCGCTGGATTCGCGAGGCAAGGCGCCAGGCCGATTTCGTGATCTTCTCGCTGCACAATCACGAATACGGCGCGGCCGGTGCGCTGACCGCCCAAACCAATGTCGGCATGGAAGAGCCGGCCGCTTTCGTGACCGAGGTCGCGCATGCCGCGATCGATGCCGGCGCCGATGTCGTCGCTTGCCACGGGCCGCATTTGACGCTCGGCGTCGAGATTCATAACGGCAAGCCGATCCTTTACAGCCTCGGCAATTTCATCTTCCAGAACGACAACGTGCCGGTCTTTCCCGCTGAGGCCTATCAGCGCTTCGGCTTGGGTGAGCAGGCGACGCCGACCGACTTCCTCGATGCCCGCACCGGCAACGAGACGCGCGGTTTTCCGGCCGCGCCTGAATATTGGCACGGCATCGCGGCGACCTGCGATTTCCGCGGCGGCAGGCTGGCGCAGCTCGATCTTCATCCGCTCGATCTCGGCCATGGTACGCCGCGTGCGCAGCGCGGCCGGCCGGTGCTGGCGCAAGGCAAAACCGCTGCGGCGATCCTCGAGCGCGTGAAGCGGCTGTCGCAAAGATATGGGACGCAAGTGGTGGTCGAGGGAGAGAAAGCAGCGCTTCGCTTGGGGTGAATAATGCATTTCGGAATTTTCGACCACGTCGACCGTACCGACCGGGTGCTCGCTGAGCAGCTCGACGAGCGCATCCGTTTCGTTGCGGCCGCGGAGGAGCTCGGCTTTTATTGCTATCACGTCGCCGAGCATCATGCGGCGCCGATCAACATGGTGCCGGTGCCGGGCCTGTTCCTCGCCGCCGCCGCGCGCGCGACCAAGCGCATCAAGCTTGGGCCGCTGGTCTATCTGCTGCCGCTTTATTCGCCGCTGCGGCTCATCGAGGAGGTGGCGATCCTCGATCATCTCTCGCATGGCCGCTTGGAGATCGGCGTCGGCCGCGGCGTTTCGCCCTTCGAGCTCAACTACCACAACGTGAGCTACGAGGAATCGCGCAGCATCTTTCAGGACGCCTATGCCGCGCTGCGCGCAGGGCTGACGCAAGAGCGGCTGAACCATGCCGGCAAATATTTCACCTATCGCGACGTGCCGATGGAGCTGCGGCCGCTGCAGCGGCCGCATCCGCCGTTCTGGTATGCCGCCTCGAACGCCGAAAGCGCGCGCTGGGCAGGTGAGCAAGGCTGCCACTTCGCGACCTTGGGCTCCCCGAAAGCGGCGCGCGCGACCATCGACGGCTTTAAAGAGGGTCTCGCCAAACGCGGCGGCGCCGAGATCCCGAAGCCTGAATTCGCGGGCGGCGCGGCGATCGCCGTGCATCGCCAGATGTTCGTCGCCGAAACCGATGCCGAAGCGATGGCGCGCGGCAAGGTTTTTCATAACCAGCACTATCTGAGCCTTACCAAGCTGCGGCGCGAGAACAAGGAATATCCCGGCTTCACCCGTTCGACGCCCGATAGTTTCGAGGAGGCGATCGCACAGCGCACGATCATCTACGGCTCGCCCAAGACGATGAGCGAAGAGATCGCGCGCCAGATCGACGGGCTCGGCATCAACTATCTGATCGGCTCGTTCTTCTTCGGCAACATGAAGGAAGAGGACGCGCTGCGCTCGCTGAAGCTTTTCGCCGGCGAAGTCATGCCGGCGTTTTCAAGCTGAGGCGCGCTCAATCAGGTCGTCATTGCGAGGAGCGCAGCGACGAAGCAATCCAGGGCCTTCGCGTGAGACTGGATTGCTTCGCTTCGCTCGCAATGACGCGGATGAGGACGGACGCGACGAGACGTCCCGCGCGCTTACGACACCCGCCGCAGTGCCGCTTCGCCGTGCGCCGAGCGCTGGTCGAGCCGCAGCGTCAGGCAGAAGGCCGAGCCGCCGCTCTTGTGATAAGCGGCGAGCGAGGACGGGTGGACGCGGTAACCGGCGTCATCGAGACGGCGGCGCAGCGCCGCGCTGCAGGACGACATCACAATGTCGTCGCCGATCTTGACCGCATTGGCGCAGAAAACTGCCGCGTCCTCGTCGCTCAGCGGAATGCGCTGCTCGGGCGATACGCGCGCGTAAATCTCGCGCAGGCCGTCCGCGCTGAAGGCCGAGGGGACATACATCACTTCGCCATGCGGCAGCGGTGCCAGCGCCGTGTCCATGTGATAGAAGCACGGATTGACCAACGCGAGCGGCAGCGCTTCGACCCCATACGTTTCGCTGACGACGCGCGCAGCGTCGCGATCGGAGCGGGGGCCAAAGCCGGTCCAGAACATCTGCCGCGCGGGATCCCAGACGCAGTCGCCGGCGCCTTCGAGGATCACGCCCTCCGGCATCGTGCGCACCGCGTCGAGCGCGCCGCGCGCCCAAAGGTCGCGGAAAGCGCGCTCGTAATGCGCCGCCTCCGGCTGGCGCTCCGGGTAGCGGAAATTCGCGACCAGAGCGACACGATCCATCACCACGGCCGCATTGGCGGTGAAGACGAGATCGGGCAGGCCTTTGACCGGCGGCACAAGCTCGAGCGTCGCGCCAAGCGATTTCAGCTTCTGGGTGAGGCGTTTCCACTCGCGGCGCGCAGCAAGGCCGAGGCTCGAGGCCGCGCGCGACCATTCGGCGGGGTCCATCCACGGATTGATGCTGTAGCTGACTTCGAAATGCTTGGGCGCGCACATCAGGATGCGCGCCCCGAAATCACTATCTCGGGTGTTCATCTCTTCCATGGGTCTATCCCTCTCCGTTGGAGCTAGGCAGCCTGCGGATGTTCTTGCCGGTCCAAGCCCTCGATCACGTCCGCAATGCGATCGAGCGCCCAGTCGAGATCTTCCTTCGCAATCACCAGCGG
>DATGLO010000314.1:0-2214 GCA_035294105.1 Allostellaceae bacterium | reverse complement strand
CGATGATCGAGTCTTCGCCGTCTCGGCTATCTATGCGGAGTATTTCGATCCCGCGCAGCCGCTGCCCGAGCACGCGCTCGTCTTCAACGCGATCGGCGATGCCGATCTCTGTGGCGAAGCGCTGGCGCGCGCCGAAACGATCGTCGCAGGCAGCCGAGCGCCGGTGGTCAATCCGCCGCGCCTGGTGCGCGCGACCGGCCGCACTGCGAACGCCGCGCGGCTCGGCAAGCTGCCCGACGTGATCGCGCCGGCGATCCGTCCGGTCGCGAAAGCCGATCTTGCCACCGCCGATCTCCGTTTTCCGCTGCTCTTACGCGCGCCGGGTTTCCATACCGGCCGCCATTTCATTCGCGTCGAGCGCCGCGAAGAACTCGGGGCTGCTATCGCCGCCCTCCCGGGCGATGAGCTGCTCGCAATCGATTATCTCGATGCGCGCGGCGCCGACGGTCTCGCGCGAAAATACCGCGTGATGATCATCGACGGCGCGCTTTATCCGCTCCATCTCGCGGTCTCGGCGGCTTGGAAGGTGCATTACTTCACGGCGGACATGGCGACGAACGCCGCGCATCGTGCGGAAGAGCGCCGCTTCCTCGACGATATGCCGGCTGCGATCGGCGCGCGCGCCGCGGCGGCAATCGCGGCGATCGGCAAAGCGATGGGCCTCGACTACGCCGGCGTCGATTTCGCCTTGCGCGGCGACGGCGCGCTGCTGCTCTTCGAGGCGAACGCCACGATGGTGATCAACCCGCCCGATCCCGATCCGATCTGGGATTATCGTCGCGCGCCGATCCAGCGCGCGCTTGAGGCGGCGAGGAAGCTGTTGCTCGCGAAAGCGAAGCATTGAACTAGGCGCGGGCGCGGCGGCCTTGCGCGGTCGATAGCCACACGCCGAAAAGAATCGCGATGATGCCGACGACATGGAAGGCGTGGATTTCTTCCCCCAGGAGCAACATCGCCAGGATCGTGGTGAAGACCGGCATCAGATAGGTGGTGAAGCCGGCACGATTGGGCCCGACCAACTCGGCCCCGCGATTCCAGCACCAATAGGCGGCGGCCGAAGAAAGGCAGCCGGTGTAGAGCGCCGCGCCGACCGTGCTCCAAGCGAGGTCCGGCGCCTTTATATAGACGCTCTCGAAGACATAGGCCGGCAAGAGCGCCACGCCGCCGAACACGCCGAGCAGGAAGATCAAGGTGAAGTTGTCGATCTCCGCCGGCCGTCGCCGCAGTAGCACGGTGTAGATCGCCCAGAGCGGCATCACGCCAAGGATGACGAGATCGCCAACGCTGAAACGCAGCGCCAGCAGCTGTGCCGCGTCGCCTCGGCTCATGACGATCAGGAGCCCGGCGAGCGAAATCACCGTGCCCCAAATCTGCCGCGCGGTGATCTTGTCGCCATCGACCAGCCATGCGGCAATGACGATGGTCAGCGGCGAGGCGGCGTTGAGCAGGACGGCGTTGATGGTTTCCGTGCGGTGCAGGCCGTAATAGACCGCGACGTGGTAGATCGCGCCGCCGCAGATCGCGAGCGCGAGCAGCAACAGCCAGGAGCGCTTGAGGATCGCGCCTTTGCCGATCAGCCTGGGAATCGCGAAAGGCGCGAGGACGAGCGCGACAACGGTCCAACGCCAGAAGGCCAGCGCGACCGGCGGAATGCTGTCGCGAAGAGCGCGGGCGATCACCCAATTGCCCGACCAGAACAGCATGCAGAGAGCGAGCAGGGCGTAAGGATAAATTACGCCGAAGCGGCCGGCGGGCCGCCACGCGACAAGGGGCGCATCCGTCGGCTGGGCGGTCACCGGGCGGGATCGCTTTTGGCGGCGCTGGGTTGGGCGCGGCGGCGGAAGAGCGAGTTGCCTTCGAGCGCTTGCCAGGCGAGCAGCACGGGCACGCCGATGGTGATGTCGCGGCCGCGCTTCAAGAGCGAAAGCGCCAGCGCCATGTCGGGCGGCAAACCGAACACAGCGCCAAGCATCACATAGGCGCCTTCCTGCACGCCGACGGCGTTGGGCACCGCGAAAGCGACGCTGCGAATGGCATAGAGCAGGCTTTCGATCGTGATCACCGCGGCGATGCCGAGATCGACGCCCATGAGATGAAGGGCGATCCAGGTTTCGACGGCGCTCGCGATCCACCCGGCGAAATGCAGGAGGAAGCCTGCCGCCAATCGGCCGCGATGCGCATAAACGGCGTCGATGGCGTTGAGGATCGGCCGCG
>DATGLO010000313.1:0-2682 GCA_035294105.1 Allostellaceae bacterium | reverse complement strand
TGAATTCGCGGTCGGCACCGATCGCGGCCGGCTCGATGTCCCGGTCAACCCGTCGTCCTTCCGCAATCCGCGCCCGATCCTCGGACGCGGAACCCTCAATCCGGCAGCGGTTGCCGATACCGCGGCGCGCGGCTGGCCGGTGTTCACGGCCATCAAAGACGCCGCGAGCGCGCGCGAGCGGATGGCCGGCTATCACGCGGCGCTCGAGGCCTCCGGCCACGACGCTGAGACGATCCGGATCGCGAAGGAATGGTCGGGGGTCGGAAAGGCGCTGCACGTGGCGGAGACCGATGCTGAGGCGCGGTCCGAGGCCGAGGCCTTTTTCGCCAAGAACCCGAGCGGCGCGATTGCGCGCAACGCCGACGACATGATCTGCGGCAGCCCGGAGACCGTTACCCGCAAAATGCGCGAATTTGCGGCGGCCGGCGTAGGATTGATGACCTGCGGCTTCCTCATCGACCTCGACAACCCGGCGCGGCTGCGCCGCAGCGTCCGGCTGTTCAAGGAGCGCGTCATGCCGGCGGTGGCGGCGTGACCTGATCGCCCGGTCACGGCTGCGCCAAGGAAAAAGGAGCCTCGAAATGCCCTGGACGCCCGATGAGGCCGAAAGGCACACACACAAAGCGACAACGCCCGAGCTGCAAGAGCTCTGGGCGAAAGTCGCAAACGACGCGCTGAAACGCAGCGGCGATGAGGGCCGCGCGATCCGCGAAGCCAATGCCGTCGTCGCGCGGCAAGCGGAAGGCGGCGCCTCGTAGATTTGGCAGCGACCAACGAGAAGCAAAGGGGAGGAGCGGCGATGAGAGGTCGGATCTGGCGCGCGGCCGGCGCGTTGCTCGCGCTTTGGCTGTTGGGCGGTGCGCCCGGCATGGCCGCCGAGCCGGCAAAGCTCCGCGTCGGCACGCCGGCCGAGGTGAATTTCACTTTCCTGCCGCTCACCGTCGGTCAGCAAAAGGGCTTCTTCGCGCGAGAAGGCCTCGATGTCGACATCGTCGCCTTTCAGGGCGGCTCGCGCCTCGCGCAAGGCATGACCGCGGGCGATGTCGATCTCGCCGTCACCTCGGGCACCGACATGGCTTTTTCGGCCAAAGGCGTGCCCGACATCGCGGTTGCGGCGACCGCCGGCCCGCCGCTCTTTCTCAGCGTAATCGTGCCTTATGATTCGCCGCTTAAAGGTCCCGACGATCTGAAAGGCAAGACGGTCGCGGTGACGACCGAAGGCTCTTTCACCGCCTGGCTGATGCGCCGCCTCGTCCAGGAAAAGCGTTGGAGCGCGAACGATATGACGCTGGTCGCGGTCGGCGCGAACCCGTCGGCCTACGCCGCCGCACTCAAGACGCATCAGGTCGATGCCGCCGTCCAGGCGCCGGCGCTCGGCTTCCAGCTCGAAGAGCAGAAGGTGGCGCGGCCGCTCTTTGCAACCTCGCTGATCGTCAAGGATTTCCTCTCCAACGCGATCTTCGCGCGGCGCGAGACGCTCGCCGCGCGGCCCGACGACGTGCGGCGCTTCATCAAGGCGTGGTTCGCCGCGGTCGCCTTCATGCGCGGCCATAAGGCCGAGACGGTCGCGATCTCGCGCGCGCTCAACCACTACGACGAGGCGGTCGCCGGGCAGGAATACGACACGGTGATGCCGATGTTCCTGGCCGACGGCCATTTCGACCGCGCCGCGCTCAAGGTGCTGCAATCCTCTTTCGTCGATATGGGCCTTTTCAAGGACCCGCCCGATATGTCGGCGCTCTATACCGAAGCCTATTTGCCGAAGTGATCGCGCCGCGCACTCCGCCGCAACCTTGGCCATGGCTGCGCGTTTGAGCGGCGGTGGATCATGACCGGCTTGACGATCATCGTGACGGCCGCGGTGCTGACGGCGCAAGCCGCGTCGCTGCCGACGCTGGAATCCCTCAATCTGAGCTGCACCGACTTCAAGCAAAACAGCCAGGGCTGGTGGAGCCCGACCCATCCCATCAGCCTCGGCGTGATGACTTTGACGGCGGCATCGTACTTTCACGCGGGCGATAGCGTCGGCGGCCGCAACGGGGTCGATCTCGGTGCTATCCTCGACAAGGAATGCAAACCGAAGTCGTGATCCGTGACCGCGGCGCGGCTCGGACAAGAGGAGAGGCGCCATGACGCAGACACGTGAATCCGGCTTTAAGGCCAATCCTGATTATCGCATCACCTTCGAGCGCTCGCCGCGTCGCGTGCGCGTGCGGTTCAATGGCGAGACCGTCGTCGATAGCACGAACGCGCATCTCCTCTTCGAGACGCGGCATCTGCCGGTCTATTACTTTCCGCAAAGCGATATCCGCATGGATCTGCTCGCGCCGACCCAGCATCAGACTTTTTGTCCCTACAAGGGCGACGCGTCCTATTGGACGGTGAAGGTCGGCGACAAGCGGGCCGAGAATGCCGCCTGGAGCTATCGCGATCCCTTCGCGGAGGTGGCTGCGATCAAGGATTTCGTCGCTTTCTACTGGGACCGCATGGATGCGTGGTACGAAGAGGATGACGAGATTTTCGTCCACCCGCGCGATCCTTATAAGCGCGTCGATGTCGTCAACTCGTCGCGCTCCGTGCGTGTCGTCTTGGGCGGCGAAACGGTGGCCGAGACCAAGCGCGCCCGCTTCCTTTTCGAGACGCGGCTGCCGACGCGCTATTACATTCCGCGCGAAGACGTGC
>DATGLO010000312.1:0-3067 GCA_035294105.1 Allostellaceae bacterium | reverse complement strand
CGACTTACCGACATTCGGCAGACCGACGATGCCGCAATTGAAACCCATATGACCTCGTCATCTTCTCCCCCTCACCGCAACCCTCTCCCCGGCGGGGAGAGGGTGATTGCGCTAGCAATCGGGTGAGGGGGGCTGTTCCTGGGGCTTAGCCGTATGCTTGTTCGGCTTCAGGATATGCGCGACCTTGCTCATGAAGCCTTGCGCGTCGTCGGCGACCAGCAGCGGCCCCGCTTCGGCGATCGCGCTCAAGAGCGGCTCGAGCCATTGCCGCTCCTCGGCGAAGAAATTCTGCAGCACATAGGCCTCGACCAGTTCTTTCATGCCGGGATGGCCGATGCCGATGCGCACGCGCCAGTAATCGGGGCCGAGCGCCTCGTCGAGCGATCTGAGCCCGTTATGGCCGCCGGCGCCGCCGCCGCGCTTTACGCGCAGCTTGCCGCCGGGAAGATCGAGATCGTCGTGGAAGACGGCGATCTCGCCGGGGGCGATTTTATAGAACCGCGCCGCCGCGCCGACGCTGTCGCCCGAGGCATTCATATAGGTCTCGGGCTTCAAGGCGAGCACCTTCACATCGCCAATCGCGCCTTCGCTGATCGCGCCTTGGAACTTCGCGCGGCAGGGCGCGAAGCGATAGCGCTGGGCGATCGCGTCGATAGCCATGAAGCCGACATTGTGCCGGGTCATTGCATAGCGTGAGCCCGGATTGCCGAGCCCGACCAGGAGGCGCATGAGGGCGCGCGAAGCCGATGCTGGGGCGCGGCGAACCGCGCCCGAGCAGTCGGCTTAGCCTTTGCCCGCGGGCTTGGCGCCGGCGGCCGGGGCGGCAGCGCCGGCGGCCGGCGCGGCACCTGCGGCGGGAGCGGCGGCGCCCGGCGCTGCGGCAGGGGCGGCACCCGGCGCGGCTTCGCCCTCTGCGGCACCGGCGGCGGCCGCGGCTTCGGCCGCGGCTTTGGCGGCGGCGGCAGCGGCCGCAGCCGCGGCTTGCTCTTCGCGCACCGCGGTCGGCGCGGCGATCGAGGCGACGGTGAAGTTGCGCGTGATCGTCGGCCGCGTGCCGGGCGGCAAGGCGACCGCGCCGATATGGATGCTGTCGCCGATTTCAAGGCCTTCGAGGCTGATGGTCAGCTGGTCGGGAATGCTCTCGACCGGGCAGACGAGATCGATCTCGTGGCGCACGACGTTGAGCATGCCGCCGCGGCGGATGCCGGGCGAATTCTCCTGGCCGACGAACTTCACCGGCACCGCGACCGTGATCTTCGTTCCCGCGTTGACGCGCAGGAAATCGGCATGGATCGGATGATCGGTGACCGGATCGAGCTGCACGTCGCGCGGCAGCGTCTTATGCGTCGTGCCGTCGAGCTCGACATTCAAGAGCCGGGCGAAGAAGCCGGGCCGCTGCACCTCTTTGGCCAGCGCTTTGGGGTCGAGTGAGATCAGCGTGGCGGGCTTGCCTTCGCCGTAGAGGACGCCGGGAACGCGGCCCGAGCGGCGTGCGGCCCGGGCGGCCCCCTTTCCGGCCCGGTCGCGCGGCTCGGCGCGCAAAGTCGTAGTTTCAGCCATGACGAGCTCCTTTGCTCTCGCGATAAAGCGCCGGCCTCCAGGGGTGCCGGACGCGGGTTCTGGATTCCGTTAGACGAACAGGCTCGAAACCGAGCGCTCCTCGCTAATGCGCAAGATCGCCTCCGCCATCAGCGGCGCGATGGTAAGGCGGCGAATGTTATGCGCGGCGCGCACCGCCTCGGTCGCGGCGATGCTGTCGGTCGTGACCAGCGCCTCGAGCGGCGAAGCGGTGACGCGCGCGACCGCGCCGCCCGACAAGACGCCGTGGGTGACATAAGCGGCGACCGATTTGGCGCCGCGCTCGGTCAGCGCTTCGGCGGCGTTGCACAGCGTGCCGGCGCTGTCGACGATATCGTCGATCAGGATGCAGCGGCGGCCTTCGATGTCGCCGATGATGTTCATGACCTCGCTGACCCCGGCGCGCTCGCGGCGCTTGTCGATGATCGCGAGATCGGCATCGACGCGGCGCGCGATGGCACGGGCGCGGACGACGCCGCCGACATCGGGCGAGACGACGACGAGGTCGCCGCCGTTGTAGCGCTGCTTGATGTCGTCGATGAACACGGGCGCGGCGAAAAGATTATCCAAGGGGATATCGAAGAAGCCCTGGATCTGCCCGGCATGGAGATCGAGGGTCAGAACGCGGTCGGCGCCCGCCGCGGTGATCATATTGGCGACGAGCTTTGCCGAGATCGGCGTGCGCGGCCCCGATTTGCGATCCTGCCGGGCATAGCCGTAATAGGGCATGACGGCGGTGGCGCGGCGCGCCGAGGCGCGCTTCAACGCGTCCAAGGTCACCAGCAATTCCATCAGATTGTCGTTCGCCGGGAACGAGGTCGACTGGATAATAAAGACGTCCTCGCCGCGCGCATTTTCGTGGATTTCCACAAAAACTTCCTGGTCCTGGAAGCGGCGGACGCTCGCATCGGTCAGCGGCAAATGCAAATAGGCCGAGATCGCCTCGGCAAGCGGCCGATTGCTGTTGCAAGCGAGAATTTTCATGCGCTAGTGGTCCGATTCCAACATTCGCATCCCGTCGCCCCACCGATTAAGCGAATGTTGGAATCGAAAGACCACTAGCAAAACGACAGGATTCTAGTGGGGCTTTGGATTTGACATTCGCTTCGGAGTTGGCGGCCAACGGGAAGCGAATGCCAAATCCGCCCCACTAGTCGCCGGGTTGCGCAAGCGGGCGGACTGTAACAAAGCGGTCTCGCGCTGTAAACCCGGCGCCGCCGCCGGGGCCGGCCGCGGCGCCGCGTCAAGACGGCTGCGGCGCCGCCCGCTTCGCCTCTTCGATCAGCGAGGCGATGCCCGGCGCCGCGGCGTTGGCGGCGTCATAGGCGGTGAGGCCCCAGACCTTGTCGAGGCTGCCGGCATCGACCGCGTTCTCCTGCTTCACCTGGCCGATCTGGGCGCCGTCGGCGCCGTGCAGGGTCCAGGCGATCGAGACCGTCTGCTTGCCGCCGACGGGCGGCGCGATCGCCACCGAGACGTCGACGATGTA
>DATGLO010000311.1:0-2460 GCA_035294105.1 Allostellaceae bacterium | reverse complement strand
TGAAGGTGACTTGCCGGCGCGTTTTCTCCTGGCCGGGATGGTTGCGCTCGATCAGCCCGGCGACGATTGCGACGTTGCGGAAGCTCCGCCGCAGCATCGAGGATTCCGCCATCCACAGTTCGAGATCGTCGCCGAGCATTTCCTGGTCGAGCAATTGCTCGATATTGCGCGCGGGCTCGAGGCTCCAGACTGCGAGGACGTAATCGGTCGCAACAAAGCCGAGCGGCTTCAAGCCGGCGCGCTCCATGCGCTTCGTCAACAGCATGCCCAAGGTCTGATGCGCCGGCCGGCCTTCGAAGCCGTAAATGACGAGATAATGATAACCGCCGCGCGGAAAGCTTTCGACCAGCAGACCGTTGGCATCGGGCATGACCGAGCGCTCATGCTGCGCGTCGAGCCATTCGCGCACCGGCAGCGGCAGATCGCGCCAGTTCTCGGGTTCTTGGAGGAGGCCGCGGACGCGCGCCGCCAGATATGTCGAGTAGGGGAATTTGCCGCCGTCATAGCTCGGGATTTTCGGCGTCTGCGCGGTCTTCTCGCGCCGCGCGCACACGTCCAAGCCGCGGATTTCCTCGAAGCGCAGGATCTCGCCCGAGAAGAGGAAGGTGTCGCCTTCTTCGAGGCCGAGCGCGAAATTCTCCTCGACCTCGCCCAAGATGCGGCCGCCGACGCGTACGCGCAGCATCACCGCTTCGACGATCGCGCCGATATTCATGCGGTAATGCCGCGCCACTTGCGGCGAGACGATGTTGTAGCGGTCCTGGCTGTCGTGGAAGAGCCGGCGCCAGCGCTCGTATTCCTTGAGCGCGTAGCCGCCATGCTCGACGAAAGCGAGGGCGTCGTCGAAATCCTTGCGCGGCAGCGCGCGATAAGGGGCCGCCGCGGTGATTTCGGCATAAAGCTCGTCGGCCTTGAACGGCGCGGCGCAGGCCATGCCGAGGATGTGCTGGCACAGCACGTCGAGGCCGCCCGCGCGCGGCTTATCGCCGTCGAGCTCGCGCGCGGCGATGGCGGCGATCGCGGCGCGGCATTCCAGCACCTCGAAGCGATTGGCCGGCACCAGCAGCGCGGCGCTCGGCTCGTCGAGCCGGTGATTGGCACGGCCAATGCGCTGCGTCAGCCGCGACACGCCTTTCGGCGCGCCGATCTGGATGACGAGATCGATTTCGCCCCAATCGATACCGAGATCGAGCGAGGAGGTGGCGACGACCGCGCGCAGCTTTCCTTGGGCCATCGCCGCTTCGACCTTGCGGCGCTGCTCGACGGCGAGGCTGCCGTGATGCAGGGCGATCGGCAGGTTCCTGTCATTGCGCCGCCACAGCTCTTGGAACACCAGCTCGGCCTGCGCGCGGGTGTTGACGAAAACGATGACGCTCTTATGCCGCTCGATCGCTCTGTAAACCTCGCCCAGGGCATAGAGCGCCATATGCCCGGCCCAGGGCAGCGTGTCGCCGGGCCCCAACATCTCGACCTGCGGCAGCGGCCCGTCGTCGGCGGCGATGTGATAAACCTTTTTGCCGCCGGAGCCGAGCCAGGCCGCCAGCTCGTCGGGCCAAGCGATCGTCGCCGACAAACCGACATGGCGCGCTTGCGGCGCGAGGCGCGACAGCCGCGCCAAGCCCAGCGCCAAAAGATCGCCGCGCTTCGTGCCGGCAAGGGCGTGTACCTCGTCGACGATCACCGCGCACAGCTTGCCGAAAGTTTTTGCGGCATCGCCATGCGACAGCATGAGTGCCAGAGATTCCGGCGTCGTCATCAGCATCTGCGGCGGATCGATGCGTTGCCGTGCGCGCCGCGCCGGCGGCGTGTCGCCGGTGCGGGTCTCGAGCCGGATCGGCAGGCCGAGCTCCTCGACCGGACTGACGAGATTGCGATGGATATCGACCGCGAGCGCCTTGAGCGGCGAGATGTAGAGCGTGTGCAGACCCGTTGTCGGCGCGCGCGCCAGCTCGATGAGGCTCGGCAGGAATCCGGCGAGGGTCTTGCCGCCGCCGGTGGGCGCGGTAAGCAGCACCGAGCGGCCGGCTTGCGCCGCCGCGATCATCGCAAGCTGATGCGGATGCGGCGTCCAGCCGCGGCGCGCGAACCACGGCGCAAGAGAGGCGGGCAGGGCGTCGAGCGGCATAACAGCGATTATATGGGCTTTTGCGTGCGGAATTCCCATATTGGGGAGGCATGGCTGCCGATGCGTCTCCCCATGAATGGCTGAAGCCGACGCCGCGCGGGCTGTACTGCGAGGCCGGCGATTTCTTCGTCGATCCCGTGCAGCCGGTCGGGCGCGCCGTCATCACGCATGGCCACAGCGATCATGCGCGCGCCGGTCATGGCGCGGTGCTGGCGACGCCCGAGACCCTGGCGATCATGCGGCAGCGTTTCGGCGACAACGCCGGCGGCTCGCTCCAGCCGCTCGGCTATGGCGAAAGCATCAAGCTCGGCGCGGTGAGCGTCACCTTGGCACCG
>DATGLO010000310.1:0-3491 GCA_035294105.1 Allostellaceae bacterium | reverse complement strand
CGTGCGCCGCGACGAGCGCCGCCAGCACATGCCAGCGCGCGGCAATGTCGGCGACGGCGACAGTGCGGAGACCAAGGCTGAAGATAAGGGCGAGCACGCCGTAAGCGCCGGTGCGGCTGTCGCGCATGATCGCAAGCTTGTCCTCGCGCGTCGCGCCGCCGCCGAACCCGTCGGCGGTATCGGCGAGACCGTCCTCATGCAGCCCGCCGGTCACGAGCACGGTCGCGGCGATCGCGATCAGCGCGGCCGCGAGCGCCGGCAGCGCCAAGGCCGAAGCGATCGCATAGGCAATGCCGCCGATCAAGCCGACGACCAGCCCGACGAGCGGAAACGCCCAGACAGTGTCCGCGAGGATCGGCGGCACGGCTTCTCCGCGCGCGCCGCCGAGCGGCAAGCGCGTCAGGAAACGGCACGCAGCCAGAAACTCGTCGCGCCAGTTGTCGCGAAAGGCGCTCATTTGCGAAAGAGTCTTATCCCAAGGACGCGATTCCCGCTAGCTTGCGCCGGAAGAGTGGTGAGGAGGTCAGGGGCATGGCCGAAAAACGCGTGCCGGCGACGCTCGATGAGATGCGCGCGATCGTCGCGCAATTTCCCGGCGCCGACGGCGATGCCGCCGCCGCGACGGCGGCGCGCGAGGCGCAGCTGACGAAGCCGGCCGGCGCGCTCGGCCGTCTTGAAGAGGTCACCTTGTGGATGGCGAGCTGGCAGGGCAAGCATCCGCCGTCCTGCGTCCATCCGCGCGCCGCTGTCTTTGCCGGCAATCACGGTGTGGCCAAGCTCGGGGTCTCGGCCTATCCCGCCGAAGTCACCGTGCAGATGGTGAAGAATTTCGTCGATGGCGGCGCCGCGGTGAATCAGCTTTGCCGCGCTGTCGATGCCGATCTGCGCGTCTACGAGATGGCGCTCGACGAGCCGACCGCGGATTTCACCCAAGAGCCGGCCATGAGCGAAGAAGAATGCGCCATGGCGCTTGCTTATGGGATGATGGCGGTCGAGCCCGGCATCGATCTGCTCGCCGTCGGCGAGATGGGTATCGGCAACACGACCGCTGCGGCGGCGCTCGCGGCGGCACTTTACGGCGGCGGCGCCGCGTTATGGGTCGGTCCCGGCACCGGCGTCGACAGCGCCGGCATCGCGCGCAAGATCGCGGTGGTCGATCAAGGCGTTGCGTTGCACCAGAAGGCGGCGAAAGACGGTTTCGACCTGCTGCGCCGCTTGGGCGGCCGCGAGCTTGCGGCGATGGTGGGCGCCATCATGGCGGCGCGTATGGCGCGGGTGCCGGTGCTGATCGACGGCTATGCCAGCTCGGCAGCGGCCGCGACCCTCGCCGCCGTCGACGCGCGGGCTCTCGATCATTGCATGGTCGCGCATTGCTCGGCCGAGCCGGGACATCGGCTGCTGCTCGAGCGTCTCGGCAAAAAGCCGCTGATCGATTTCGGCATGCGGCTTGGCGAGGCCTCGGGCGCGACGCTCGCCATTGCGATCGTCAAAGCCGCGCTCGCCTGCCACACCGGCATGGCGACTTTCGCCGAGGCCGGCGTCAGCGGGAAGGAAAGCGCGTAGCGCGCCGGACGGCGCATTTGACTCGCCCGCAGCCCGCTCGCATCATCTGTGCGGGAAGGAGACGAGGATGACGACAGTGACGCAAGAGCGCGCGAGCGATCAGGCCGTCAGCGGGCCGCCGAAGGCATTGACCTTCGCCCATGTCAGCATGCCGTGCCGCGATCTCGAGGAAGGCAAGCTGTTCTACGGCAAGGTGCTCGGCGGCGAGATGCATGTCGATACCCCGACCTTTGCGTCCTTCCGCTTGGGCGGCGTCGATATCGGGATCGGCACCGACGGCTGCACCTTTCTCGAGCCCAGCACCGAATATCCGCATTTCGCCTTCTTCTGCGGCCCCGACGAGCTGGCGCAGATGAAGGCGTGGCTGGCGCGCTGCGGCATTCCCACCTCTAATTATTGGACGCGTAGCGGCGTCGAAGCGTTGATGTTCTTCCGCGATCCCTCCGGCAATATGATCGAGATGTATTGCGAGCGCGGCTTCGTGGGCGCGGATAAATTTCCGCGCGGCCCGGCGCGCGGCCACGGCACGGCGGTCGATATCGACAAGCTGCGCTATACGAGTTGGAAGCTGCCTTAAATCGGATTCGCTAATATCGCGGCGAACGCCTGGTTGGGACGGGGACCCGGGCGGGAAAAATGCCATGAGCCTCGCCAACGACACACAACAAGCGCCGCCGCCGACCGACGTATCGGTCAGCCTCAGGAAGCTCGTGCTCATTCGCTGGGTCGCGGTGGCGGGGCAGCTCGCGACGGTGATTGTCGTCCATTACGGGCTCGGCTTCGAGCTGCCGCTCGGCAGCACGCTGATCGTGATTGCCGCCTCGGTCGTGCTCAATCTGCTCGCGTCGCGCCATCGCCCGGCCGGCGCGCGGCTCGGCGATCGCGAGGCGGCGGCCTATCTCGCTTACGACACCCTGCAGCTCGGCATTCTTTTGTTCTTGACCGGCGGTCTCGAAAATCCCTTCGCCGTGCTGATGCTGGCGCCCACCGTCGTTTCGGCGACGATCTTGTCGCGGTCGTCGGTCATCGGCCTCTCGGCGCTCACAGTGATCGCGCTCGCCGTGCTTTCCGTATGGCACCTGCCCTTGCCGCAGCGCCAGTTCATGCCGTTCGAGCCGCAATCCATCTATATCCTCGGCTTCGGCACGGCCCTCGTGTGCTCGACCTTGTTCATCTCCGGCTATGCCTGGTCGGTCGCGCTCGAGGCGCGCAAGATGCGCGATGCCTATGCCGCAACCCAGCTCGCGCTCGCGCGCGAGCAGCGCGTTTCGGCGGTCGGCGGGCTTGCCGCCGCGGCCGCGCATCAGCTGGGCTCGCCGCTCGCGACCATCGCCGTCGTCGCCAAAGAGCTGGCGCGCGATCTGCCGAGCGGATCGCCGCTCGCCGCCGACGCCGAGTTGCTGCTCTCGCAAAGCGAGCGTTGCCGCACCATCCTCGCCGATCTCGCCCATCAGCGCGAGGGCGGCGAGCGCGGCTCGCCGTTCGAGCGTCTGCCGTTCTCGGCCTTGGTCGAGGCGGCGGGCGAGCCGCATCTGACGCCGGGGACATCGGTTCATTACGAGGTCGAAGCGAGCCGCGGTCCCGATGGCCGGCCGCTCGAAGAGCCACAGGTCGCGCGCAGTCCCGAGATCATTCACGGCCTCGGCAACCTTATCCAGAACGCCGTCAACTTCGCGCAGCAAGAGGTCGAAGTCACGACCAGCTGGAATGCGGACAAGGTGTCGGTCGATATCGCCGATGACGGGCCCGGCTTCCCGCAGAGCGTGCTGGCGCGCATCGGCGAGCCCTACATCTCGGCGCGCGGCCCGGCGGGGTCGAGCTATGGCGGTTCCCATATGGGTCTCGGTATTTTCATCGCGCAAACCTTGTTGGAGCGAACCGGCGCGCGGCTGACTTTCGACAATCTGTCCGACGGCGGCGCGCATGTG